>CAKVCR010000236.1 GCA_934725835.1 uncultured Odoribacter sp. | reverse complement strand
GTCTAGGGATGATATGGTGCTCTTCATTGTATTTTAATTGTTTTTCTCTTCTATAATTCGTGGCATCAATCGTTTCTTGCATGGAACGGGTTATTTGGTCTGCATACATGATAACTTTCCCGTTGACATTACGAGCGGCACGTCCGGCTGTTTGCGTCAGAGAACGTGTAGAGCGTAGGAAGCCTTCTTTATCTGCATCGAGAATGGCAACTAGCGATACTTCCGGCAAATCTAGTCCTTCTCGTAACAGATTGACACCTACCAATACATCGATTACTCCCTTACGTAAATTTTCCAATATTTTCACTCTTTCTAAAGTATCTACGTCGGAGTGGATATATTGGCAAAGTATACCAATACGATCTAAATATTTACTGAATTCCTCAGCCATTTTTTTTGTAAGGGTAGTGACTAGAACACGTTCTTTTCGTTCGATACGTTTGTGAATTTCATTTACAAGATGGTCTATCTGATTTTGTGTAGGAACAATTTCAATAAAAGGGTCTGGAATACCGGTCGGTCGAATTAATTGTTCTACAATGATACCTTCGCTTTTCTCTAATTCGTAATCAGCTGGAGTGGCACTGATATAGATTGTTTGTCCTGTTTTTTCTTCAAATTCATCGAATGTCAGTGGACGATTGTCAAATGCAGCCGGTAATCTGAAACCATATTCCACCAATGTAGATTTGCGAGCATGGTCACCTCCATACATGGCCCTAATTTGAGGAAGTGTTACATGAGACTCATCAATTACCATAAGAAAATCATCAGGGAAATAATCCAATAAACAAAAAGGACGAACTCCTGCTTTGCGACCATCAAAGTAACGGGAGTAGTTTTCGATTCCTGGACAGTATCCTAATTCCCGAATCATCTCTATGTCATATTTGACCCTTTCTTCCAAACGTTTAGCTTCTAGAAATTTCCCATTGTTCTTTAAAAAGAATAATTGGTCTTCCAAGTCTTTGTTGATTTCTATTAATGCATGGGCTATGGTGTCCTTGTCTGTGACAAAAAGATTTGCCGGATATATATCCAGCTCATCTTGAGTGCCTAACATTTCGTGCGTAGTAGGATTGAATGATGATATTCTGTCAATCGTGTCATCCCAGAATTCAATACGGTATGCAACTCCATCATAAGTTTCAATGGCAGGGAAAATATCAACGGTTTCACCTTTTGCACGGAAACAGCCTCGTTTGAATTCTAGTTCATTATTTGTATATAACGCATCAACCAGACGGCGCAATAAGAGGTTGCGACTGATAGTCATCCCTTGTTTGAGGTGGGTGACATTCGAACTGAAAGCTCTTGGATCTGCCATGCCATATAAACATGAAACGGAGGAAACAACAATAATATCTCTTCTTCCGGATAGCAAAGAGGCTGTCGTACGCAAACGAAGTTTGTCTATCTCATCGTTAATGGCCAGGTCCTTTTCAATATAAGTGTCCGTAGTTGGCAGATAAGCTTCCGGTTGATAATAATCGTAGTAGGATACAAAATATTCCACGGCATTATCCGGGAAAAAAGATTTAAATTCTCCATACAACTGTGCAGCCAGTGTCTTGTTGTGACTTAATATCAGGGTAGGACGTTCCACTTGATTGATGACATTTGCTATGGTAAATGTCTTCCCGGAACCGGTGACACCCAGCAATACTTGAGCTGTGCGATTCTCCGCAATTCCCTGTGCCAATTGTTCAATCGCTTCCGGTTGGTCGCCTGTAGGCTTATATTCCGAAGTCAGATTAAAATGCATTGTATATTTGTGCCGCAATAAATTAGAGTTTACTCATAAATTTAGCGGGATTGATGATGAAACGGTCATGTATGGCATGTCCGATTTGTCCTTTTTCATCCCAAGCATCAATTTCAAAGCGGATGCGTCTGCCATCCACTTCTATGATAGTGGCTTTGCAAGTCACTTTTTGTCCTACGGCAGTTGCTTTGATATGCTGAGTATTAATTTCAATACCAACCGTGTCAGTATCCGGTTCCAACAAACCGTCTAAGTTGCGGATAGCCGTGTTTTCCATTAAAGCCACCATTGCCGGAGTGGCAAAAACTTCCAGTTTGCCAGATCCATATACAGCTGCTGTATCTTTATGTTCTACAATAATTTCTTGAGTGAATGTTTTACCTGCTTCTATCATGATATTTTTCTTAAAATTCACTTGTAAAGTGGAAAATCAACTTTTTGTAATTTTCTTGTGCCATTTGGAGCATATATTGCGAATCAGCCAGAAATACATCGCGTCCTTCTTTGTCCTTCGCCATATATTGAGATTTATGCTTTTTGAAATCTTCCAATTCAGCGTAATCCAATGCTTCAATCCAACAGGCTTTATATAGATTTATCGGTTCCCAGCGGCAAGCTGCGGCATACTCGTGCAGCAAGCGATATTCAATGACTTCAAATTGTAAAGCGCCTACAGTGCCGATAATCTTACGATTATTAAATTGGTTGATAAATAATTGAGCAACACCTTCATCCATTAATTGGTCAATACCTTTGGCCAATTGTTTCGATTTCATTGGATCGGCATTCTCAATATATTTGAACAACTCCGGAGAAAAACTCGGTATACCTTTGAAGTGGAGTTTTTCTCCTTCGGTCAAAGTATCCCCGATTTTAAATGTCCCGGTATCATGCAGACCGATAATGTCTCCCGGGTATGCTTCGTCAATAATAGATTTCTTGGAAGCCATAAAAGCAGTCGGGGTAGAGAATTTCAATTGCTTGCCGTTTCTTACATGCAGGTAATTAGTATTGCGTTTGAAGATTCCAGAACATATTTTTACAAATGCAATACGGTCTCGGTGATTAGGGTCCATATTTGCATGAATTTTAAACACAAAGCCTGAAAATTTCTCTTCATCCGGTTTTACAATGCGTTCTTCTGTCTCGCGGGGAAGTGGGGAGGGGGCAATTTCAATAAAGCAATCCAACAATTCACGGATACCAAAATTGTTGAGTGCCGAACCGAAAAATACCGGTGCTACATGAGCTTCCAGATATTCCTCGCGGTTCAATCCGGGATACACTTCTCTTACCAGCTCTAAATCTTCTCTTAGTTTGTCTGCTGCTCTTTCGCCAATATGTTTGTCAAGCTCTTCTGAATCAGTATCAGTGATTTCAATCCCTTCAGGTATGTTTTGAATATTAGGGCTATACAAGCATAAATTCTGACGATGCAGGTTATAGATACCCTTGAAAGTATCGCCGCTACCGATAGGCCAACTTAATGGATTTACCTTGATTTGCAACTCCTTCTCAACATCGTCCAATATATCGAACGGATCGTTTGCCGGTCTGTCTAATTTGTTGATAAACACGATTACAGGAGTTTTGCGCATGCGGCATACCTGCATTAATTTGCGCGTCTGAGTTTCAACACCTTTAGCTGCGTCAATAACGATGATTACACTATCGCATGCGGTCAGCGTACGGAACGTATCTTCTGCAAAATCTTGGTGACCGGGAGTGTCCAGAATATTGATTTTGATATCTTTATATTCAAATCCCATGACGGATGTCGCAACGGAGATACCTCTTTGACGTTCGATTTCCATAAAGTCGGAAGTGGCCGTCTTCTTAATCTTGTTTGATTTTACAGCTCCTGCAACGTGGATAGCTCCACCAAAAAGCAAGAGCTTTTCTGTCAACGTAGTCTTACCGGCATCCGGGTGACTGATAATGCCAAATGTACGGCGGCGTAATATTTCTTCTTTATATCCCATAAATTCTGTTTTCAGTTGGCAAAGGTACGACATTAAAGGTAAAAGGTAAAAAGTTCGGAGTAAAAAGTTGTAAAGTATGAATCAACTAAACAAAAAATGCTTACCTTCGTTATATCGAATGAGCACACAAATTTTATAGAAGAATATTATGCAAATAGTTTACACATCTACCAATTTTAAAGGAGCAGTTTTACGTGCGATTTTGGCTATTGTTTTCGGTAGCGTATTGATAGTATGGCCGGAAAAAGCTTTAGTGTATACAGTGATGGCTATTGGAGTCGTTTTTTTGATGACGGGAATAGCTGCCTTTGTCGTTTCCAGTAAACATCGAGGTGACAGCAACAAAGGAATGTTGCCGGTGACAGGAGTCGGTAGTATGGTCTTGGGGGTAATACTCATTTGTATACCTATCACTTTTGCCGCAGTATTGGTCTTTATGTTGGGACTGATGCTTGTTATTGCAGCCATTGGTCAGTTTTTTACCCTCTCTTTAGCTCGGCAGATGGGACCGGTATCCGGTATAAGTTATTTCTTTCCGATACTGATATTAGCGGCCGGTATTATTATTCTTTTTAATCCTTTTGAAACAGTGGCAGGAATTTCCAGGGGTGCTTCCATTCTTTTTGGCATCATGGCTATTTTCTATGGGGTGACTAACCTATGGAATAACTATTTGTTGTATAAATATCGCCGTTCTAACGAGATGGAAGAAAAAATCCAAAAGATGGAGCAGCAAAGTGATCAGGAAATTGAGGATGCAGATTATGAGGAGATTCAATAATATTGATAGTACTTCTATAACATAATTATAAAGCTTT
>CAKVCR010000235.1 GCA_934725835.1 uncultured Odoribacter sp. | reverse complement strand
CTGTTAGTGTATGCAGATGGAGAAAAACGTTATATTGTAGCTCCTATCGGTCTGACAGTAGGTCAAACTATTGAAAGTGGCAGGGGGGTTGCTCCTGAAGTAGGAAATACGTTGTATCTGTCTGAAATCCCATTAGGTACAATTATTCATAACATTGAATTAAGACCGGGGCAAGGAGCTGTGATGGCTCGTAGTGCTGGTTCTTATGCTCAGTTAGTTGCAAGAGAAGGCAAATACGCTTCTATCAAGTTACCTTCGGGAGAAGTTCGTATGGTACTTGTAACCTGTAAGGCTACCGTTGGTACTGTATCTAACCCGGACCACTCTTTGGAACGTTCCGGTAAGGCTGGTCGTACTCGTTGGTTGGGCCGTCGTCCTCGTGTACGTGGTGTTGTTATGAACCCGGTTGATCACCCGATGGGTGGTGGTGAAGGCCGTGCTTCAGGAGGTCACCCGAGATCACGTAAGGGTATGTTGGCTAAGGGATATAAGACCAGAGCACCGAAGAAGGCTTCTACGAAGTATATAGTTGAAAGAAGGAAAAAATAACTGATTAAATTTTGATGTTATGAGTCGTTCATTAAAAAAAGGCCCTTTTATTGATGTGAAGCTGGAGAAGAGAATCCTGGCGATGAATGAGACCAATAAGAAATCGGTTGTTAAGACCTGGGCTCGTTATTCTATGATTTCTCCGGATTTCGTAGGGCACACTGTAGCTGTACACAACGGTAATAAATTTATTCCTGTATATGTGACCGAAAATATGGTTGGTCACAAGTTAGGTGAGTTTGCACCGACGCGTACATTTAGAGGTCACGCTGATAAGAAAAAGAAATAATAGCGTGATTTAAGTTGAACAAATGAAGATTGTATAAAATGGGTGCAAGAAAAAGAATAAAAGCAAATCAGATGAAGGAAGCCAGAAAACAAAAGGCTTTCGCTGTGCTGCATGATTGTCCTTCATCACCTCAGAAGATGAGATTGGTGGCTGACCTTGTACGTGGAATGGACGTACAAAAGGCTTTGGATACACTGAAATTTTGTCCTAAGGAAGCTGCTCGTAAAGTTGAAAAACTGTTGCTTTCTGCAATTGCAAACTGGAGCGTTAAGAATGATGGTGCTCGCATCGATGATGCAGCTCTTTATATTAAAGAAATCTTTGTTGATGGCGCAGGAATTTTGAAAAGACTGCGTCCGGCTCCACAAGGAAGAGCGCACAGAATTCGTAAGAGATCCAACCACGTAACAATTGTGTTGGGAAGTAAAACTGCCGTTGTTGAAAACACTGTAAAAGAGTAAAGCATGGGACAAAAATGTAATCCAATAAGCAATAGATTAGGTATCATCCGCGGATGGGATTCTAATTGGTTCGGTGGCAAGAATTACGGTGATAAATTGGTTGAAGACTATAAAATCAGAAAATATCTGAATGCACGTCTCGCTAAAGCCGGAATTGCTAAGATTGTTATCGAGCGCACACTGAAACTCATTACTATTACTATCAATACTGCTCGTCCAGGTATTATTATCGGTAAAGGCGGACAGGAAGTTGATAAGTTAAAGGAAGAGTTGAAGAAAATCACTGATAAGGAAGTTCAGATAAATATCTTCGAGATTAAACGTCCTGAGTTGGATGCTGTAATCGTTGGTAATAACATAGCTCGTCAGTTGGAAGGTCGTGTTGCATATCGTCGAGCTATTAAGATGGCTATCGCATCAACAATGAGAATGGGTGCTGAAGGAATTAAAATCTTGATTTCCGGACGTTTGAATGGTGCTGAAATGGCACGCGCAGAAATGTTCAAGGAAGGAAGGACACCGCTGCATACATTCCGTGCTGATATCGATTATGCACAGGCAGAAGCATTGACCACTTATGGTCTGTTGGGTATTAAAGTTTGGATTTGTAAAGGCGAAGTTTACGGAAAACGTGAATTGGTGCCGAATTCATTGCTCCAAACTCGTGACAATAACAACGGAAGCCGTCCGGCAGCCAAAGGTGAAGGCAAAAAAGGCGGTTTTAAGAAGAAAAGAAAGTAAGTAGTCTTTTAATCAATTAAAACAAGAGCTATGTTACAGCCGAAAAGGACTAAATTTAGAAGAAGTCAGAAGGGAAGAATGAAAGGTAATGCCCAGAGAGGTAACCAGCTTGCATTCGGATCTTTTGGAATTAAGGCGTTGGAAGAAAAATGGATCGAAGGACGCCAGATAGAAGCAGCCCGTGTTGCAGTAACGCGTTATATGCAGCGTCAGGGACAGATTTGGATTCGCATATTCCCAGATAAACCTATTACTAAGAAACCAGCCGAAGTGCGTATGGGTAAGGGTAAGGGTAATCCTGAGGGATTTGTTGCGCCTGTTACTCCGGGAAGAATTCTTTTCGAAGCAGACGGTGTACCGTATGCTGTCGCTAAAGAGGCTTTACGTCTTGCAGCACAGAAATTACCTATTACGACGAAGTTTGTGGTTAGACGTGACTATGTAGAAGAATAGTCTTCGACTATTAAGTTTAAATTTAATTTGTCAGAGAGATGAAGAATTCAGAAATTATACAAATGACCACAGCTGAGCTTAGAGAAAAAGTAGATACTGAAAGAGCTGCTTTAAATAAGCTGACAATGAATCATACTGTTACTCCGATGGAAAATCCGATGCAGATTCGTGCTGCTCGTAAGACTATCGCTCGTATGATGACAGAATTGCGTAAGAGAGAATTAACTGAAAAGAAGTAAAGCAATGGAAAGAAATCTTAGAAAAGAACGCATCGGTGTTGTACTGAGCAATAAGATGGATAAAACTATCACCGTTGCTGTACACTTTAAAGAAAAACACCCAATTTACGGAAAATTCGTAAAGAAGACCAAGAAGTTTACGGCTCATGATGAAAAGAATGAGTGTAGCATTGGAGATACCGTAAGAATTATGGAAACCCGTCCTTTGAGTAAAATGGAGATTAGTTGAAATCATTGAAAAAGTGAAGTAACCATGATACAACAGGAAACCAGATTATCAGTTGCAGATAACAGCGGTGCTAAAGAAGTGCTTTGTATCCGAGTATTGGGTGGTACCAAGAAAAGATATGCACGTGTTGGCGATAAAATCGTTGTTGCTGTGAAAAGTGCACTGCCGAATGGTGACATTAAACAAGGAACTGTGAGCAAGGCAGTTGTTGTGCGTACAACCAAGGAGTACAGACGTCCTGATGGCTCTTATATCCGTTTTGATGACAATGCCTGTGTATTGTTGAATAACGCCGGTGAAATGAGAGGAACTCGTATCTTTGGACCTGTAGCCCGTGAAGTTCGTGAAGGTTATACGAAGATTGTTTCGTTGGCCCCGGAGGTACTTTAATTATTTACGATTTTGGATGGAGGGTTTGGAGTTGGTTTCTCGATTTGAATCCAAAGTCTAAAATCTAAAATTTTATAGGCAATGAATAGAAAATTTCATATTAAGAAAGGCGATTTAGTACAGGTAAATGCCGGAGAGGATAAAGGCAAGCAGGGTAAGGTACTGGAAGTTTTTCCTGAGAAGGAAAGAGCTATTGTTGAGGGTATTAATATGGTAAGCAAACATACTAAACCCAATGCAAAACATCCGCAAGGTGGTATTATCAAGCAGGAAGCCCCAATCCATATCTCTAATTTAAATGTTGTTGATCCTTCAACAGGAAAAGCAACTCGTATCGGTCGCAAGGCTGATGAAAACGGTAAGTTAGTAAGATATGCTAAGAAATCAGGTGAAATCCTGAAATAAAAAATATCCTTTTAAGGATGGTAGATTGTGTAGTCCAAGGCTTAGTTTTAATACTTTGCCTTGGTGCTTGCATATTAGAAAATTAATTTGTAGCTTTGCCGCCGCAAATAGAAGATGCTGTGCTGTTACAGCAAAACAATTATATTAAATGAAATACGTACCAAATCTTAAAACAAAGTATAACGAAGAAATTGTACCGACTTTGATGAAGGAGTTCGGATACAAGTCAGTTATGCAGACTCCCCGTTTGGAGAAGATAGTAATCAATCAGGGAGTGGGTTCAGCTATTCAGGATAAAAAAATCCTGGAGTTTTCAATTAATGAGATTACTGCAATTACCGGTCAGAAGGCTGTTGTGGGAAAATCTACAAAGGACGTTTCTAATTTTAAGTTGCGTAAAGGAATGCCAATCGGTGTTCGCGTTACACTGCGTAAAGAAAGAATGTATGAATTCTTGGAGCGTCTGATTTGTAGCGCTCTTCCTCGTATTCGAGACTTCAAAGGTATCAATAGTAAGTTAGACGGAAGAGGAAATTATACATTAGGTCTTGATGAGCAGATAATATTCCCAGAAATTGTGTTGGATTCAGTGCATAAAATTATGGGTATGAATATTACGTTTGTGACTTCGGCTAATACCGACGAAGAAGGTTTTGCTCTGCTCAGAGAGTTTGGATTACCATTTAAAAAGAATTAAAAACCAAGAGAAATGGCAAAAGAATCAATGAAAGCTCGTGAAGTGAAGCGTGCAAAATTGGTAGAAAAGTACGCTGCGAAACGAGCAAAGTTAAAAGAAGAAGGTGACTATGCTGCACTGAGTCTCCTGCCTAGAAACTCAAATCCTATTCG
>CAKVCR010000234.1 GCA_934725835.1 uncultured Odoribacter sp. | reverse complement strand
CAACAACGGTATTGTCATAACGCTTCGCTAAAAAATCAGCAAATCCGTAAGTCAAATTCTTCCCATATAAATCCTGACTGCCCATATCAATATAGAAACCTGTCAGGACATCCTTAAATCCATACTCCGTGCTGAAAATATCCTCCTCTTGCACCGATGTCTTAGGCTGGACATTCAACCAATCCTGACATCCCGCTGTAAAGAAAACCAGCACCAATAATCCTATGTATATTTCTGTTCTCATAAATGTCCTATTTAAAATGCAACGTTCAAAGAGAATGAAAACTGACGGGCAAAAGGATAATCAAGTCCCCGCTCCTGTTTTACCGTTGACCAGTAGAACAAATCCTCCATTCCCAGATTCATCGTTATCGAACTGAATATGGATTTCTTGATGAATGACGTATTGGTTTCATCCATACGGTAGGTCAACGTCAAAGACCCAAACCTCAAAACGTTTTCATCCATAACAAAACGTGAGGATGCCTTTGTTTCCGTTCCATTAATGGCATTAGTCAACGCTTTAAAAGAAGCTTTATCCCCCGGCTTCTTCCACCTGGATTCCATCACTCTCCGATCCGCATTATTCAATAAATCCGCATTTTCAACTTTTTGAATCAATGTTGAATTATATGTCTGTCCTCCAAATTTATAATTAAAGCTCAAATTCAATCCCCAACCCTTATATGAAAAGCTGCTATTTATATTCCCCTCCATATATGGTTCGGTATTCCCGCATGGAACCTGGTCTGATGCGCTCCACACACCTGTCACCTGACCTGTCGTTCGCTTCACAAACACCTCTTGTCCATTCGCCGGATCAATACCCAACGAACGCACAGCCCAAATTCTATTCATAGACTCGCCCTCTTCATAGCGGGGCAAAGGAACATCTTTTAAATTACTATCATTCAACTCGTTTACATGTCGCAAAGCTTGTGATATTTTCACTAATTTATCAGTATTGTGCGAGCCGTTCACATTTACAACCCAATATGCAGCCCGCTCATTATCCCGGTAGGGAATAAATGAAACCATCCATTCCAAGCCTCGATTTTCAATTGTTCCCAAATTTTCAGATATTGTACCAAAGCCTACGGAAGGCGCCAGCGAAATATCTGTCAAAGCATTCTTGGTCGTCTTGAAAAAATATTCTACACGTGCAGTAATCCTACCTTTCAAAAAACCGGCCTCCAATGCAAAGTTGGACTGAGCTGTCTGTTGCCATTTCAAATCAGGATTTCCCAATCCCACCAATGTGGCGCCTGTTGCATCTGATGCCAGATAAGGTTTCAACAATGTGCTATATGTATACAATTGCTGAGCCTGATAAGGTGCAAAGCCCTGTGTTCCGGTTGTTCCATGGGAAACTCTCAATGTTAACTCCGACAACCAGTCTGTATTTTTCATAAAATCTTCATTCACAACGTTCCACTTCGCTCCTACAGACCAAAACGGAGCAAAACGATTGTCGCTACCAAATTGAGAGGAACCGTCAGCACGGATATTAAAATCTATGCTATAACGATTATCGTAAGAATAATTAAAACTACCCACCCAACCGATTGCACGACTGGTATTTTCGCTACCGGTCATCTTTTCGCTATATTTTTTCCCAAAAAGGATATTATCCATCTTATCATTAGGGAAGCCTGTCACCAAAGCTCCATAATAACTGTTTTGCGCATCGCTTAATGTCATTCGCGCATTCAGACTCAAAAAATGGACACTTGAAAATATCTTATTATATGAAGCGGTCAAAGCCACTTCATAACTGAAGCCCTTCGATTCTGTCTGATTGAAATCTCCTCTTAATTCCGGGTCTGTAATTCCGTCAAAAGCCGTATGCTGCGCAGGGCGGAACACCTGGGTCTCTCCTGTACTTTTTTGAATTGCAACGTCTCCTACCAATCGGAGTTCATCTATCGGACGGTATTCAAACTGAAACAAATTGCGCACACGGAACTCTGTTTTTTTATCTAATGAATGCAGAGTTGCATTATACATTGGATTGTACACACTTTTAAAAACTCCGGAGTAAGAAGTTACAGGAGGCGTTATTTTCTTCAGCACCACTCCATTTTCATCGACCTCTCTCCAATACGGATTCAACTCTGTATATTCACGGAATGACCCGTAAGGAGAATTATTACCTGTTGCATTATCAACAGTCACACTGTTTTTTAAACGGAAATTCTTTACCCGATAAATCAAATCCAACGTTGCCGTCTGGGTATTGCGGTTGGACCCCTTCATAACGCCAATCGTATTATTCATACCGACATATAGTTTGTACCTCAATGCTTGGTCTCCACCTTCCAATGTGACGGTATGCCGTTGCGAGACGCCAGTATGTAATGGTTTTGACAACCAATAAGTATCAACTCCTCGTTTCACCTCCCGCATATAATACTGATAAATTTCCAATGGGGCTAAATCCTTCTCTTCATCATAATATCCCGCCAGTTTTTCCACTTCCAATTTTTCCCTTGCATTCAGCAGATTATAATCAGACAAATCAGGTACCTCTATACGGATTTCTCCACCATAAGCCACACGCAAAGTTCCTGCTTCCGGAGCCTTCGTTTCAATAACAATCACACCATTCGCTGCCTTGGAGCCATAAATTGCAGTAGCGGCCGCATCCTTCAATATCGTAATTGAAGAGACTCTATCCGGATCCAAATCATTCATGGTCTGCAATGAAATCTCAAATCCATCCAGAATCAGCAAAGGCTGGTTAGGGTAAGTGGCATAATCCCCCTTCAACATCACAGCATCTGTAGAAACCGTTGCTCCGGTGGGCAATGTAGCCTGCCCTCTCATTCGCAAATCCGGCAAACGATTAGGGTCAGAACCTGCTGCAATATTTTCTGCAATGCGAAAGCCTGGGTCAATTGCCGACAAAGCTTTCGCAATGTTGGTTTTACTGAACTTCTTCAAGTCATCACCTTTCACCACCGTCGCAGACCCGGTATAACCCTCTTTTTGTCGCTCAAACATACCGGTCACCACCACCTCATCCATTTGCGTAACCTCTTCTTTTAAAGCAACGCTCAGAAATTCCTGATTAGTATACACCAATTCCAGAGGCTTCATTCCAACAAAAGAAAAGACCAAAGTAATATTTTCCCTTTTAGGGAATTCGAAATGGAATTGTCCATTATTATCCGTTGAAAATCCATAATGCGTACCCTTTACCACCACGGTCACTCCTGGTAATACCCCCCCGTGACTATCCTTCACCACTCCCTGGATAACAACTTTCTCCACCTGTTTGACAATGCTATCACCTGATAAAGGAGTCTTTTTCAAAACAATTGCCAACATATCGTTTTCAGTCGTATGTGCTATAGCAGGCTTCACACCCCACACGGACCAGCACAAACATACTATCAAAAAGCAATAAAAAGAGCGATTCCTCATAATATTATACATAAATAAAACCAAATTAGGGACCGACCCTTACAATCGATCCCCGTAATAAAATGAAATGCTTCATTATTTCTCCATTAGTCGCAATTTAAACACACAGCTAGAATCATTCACTCCCTTAAATGTCAACCTCTTGGGTGCAGCTGCATTATCAGCTTCAATCATGTATGCCTGTGTTGCCAGCATATCAATAAAAGCTTTGAATTGAGGGATGGTAAACCCCTCTCTTCCATACCATCCTATAGCGACATGTTCAGTCAATTCTACAGCTGGGTCCATTTTTATTCCTTTAAACACAACCTGATTTTTCATTCCGGCAACAGTTTCAATCGTAATTAATAGATAACCATTTTCAGTATACATGTCTTCCGGAGCCCCCATTTCTTTATAACCTTCATTCAAATAACTATAGGATATCGTATCCTTCGTAAGAAACATTTTTTGCATAACCCAACCTTTTTTACCAGGCATAGCATCCTTAGTCTCTAATTTAGCTTTCATCTCATCATAAGCTGTTTTGAAAGCCCCCTCAAAGCCATCCAAATCCATATACCAATGTTCTGTAGTTGCAGCAAATGCTTTACCAACTTCAGGGAGATTGGCATCATCGTCATTATCATCATTGTTACAACCAACAAACAACAAACTTAAAACCACCAATAAATAACTTAAATTTTTCATCTTCATTGCATTTTCATAAGTTAGACATATAATAATCGCCTCACTTACATATAAACGTAAATTCAGCAAGCGCAATATTATAAAATTAATTTAAATTACTCCTTATCTTGTGTTAAAATTTCAACTTTTTTTCTCACCCCTCTATTGACAGCGAACTTTATTATAATGTTTACCATACGGTCCCATTGCCTCATAAGGAACTGTCATGTTCTCTTCCTTTGCCAATGGGAAAAGACCACCGACTGAATCTTGTGTCATCTCCAAAATCATATTTGTGTACAACGCCGCTTTTATCCTTCAGCAAGGCAAATTGAGTCCTTTTACAACTACTCCCCATGTAAACGACAGACCAATCCTTTATTTCACCGGCAGTATAATGTTGGTTGTTACCGACAATCATTAGTGTCCCGTTAAAATCGGGACTAGTTAAATATTAATCAAATAACCCCGGAAAGAGGGGACAATCGAGTTCTTTGACATTATTGAAATCAGTCCTTTCG
>CAKVCR010000233.1 GCA_934725835.1 uncultured Odoribacter sp. | reverse complement strand
GCACCATATCATCCCTAGACAAATCAAAAAAAGCACGGATACAGTCTTGTCACAAAATACAGCAAAGTTCTATATAGAAGAAGAACATCAGCAGATTGTTGCAGATCCTATTGTAGACTATATGAGTAAGTCTGAAATAGAAACAATGATAAAAAAAACAAGAGCTGCCATGCAAAAAGCCGCAAAAGAACTAGACTTTTTGGAGGCAGCCCGCCTGCGCGATGAGATGTATATGCTTGAAAAAAAATTAAAGCAATAAGATGATTTTAATCTTTTAATAGATCTTTCGAGAGTTTTTCAAAAAAACCACGATAAGAGGTTAAATCAATTTTACCCGTGAGTCTTTCTTTCTTGTTAATGTCAATTACTCTTTGAGCCAACCATTGTGCCATTTTATAACGCACGTTACCATCAGAACAATGAGTACTGATTTTTACTGCCCAACTATAGAGTTCTGAGTCTCCTACTTTTTCCTCGTTCCATTTCTCCTCCGCCAAATTAATATAAGTCTTCCAATCCCCTAGTTTCTCTGCGGCATTCATTCTTGCATTGCGAGCGATTGATTGCCAGCCTTCCACTTTTTCCTTTTTCAGTCGCTTAACATATAATTTGAATCCTTCTTCATCAAACATATCAACCTTTACAAAACCTTCAGCACCGGCAATCCATAATTCAGATATCTTGTTTTGAACTGTTTCTGCTCCATATAATTCCATCAATTTTTCTCGATTCGATAATACATAGTCAAAAAATGAAGGCTCGACATCCACTCCATATTTATTAAAAAACTCCCAATATTTTCTCTCTTCCAAACAAGAAGGTGACATTGTTCCCAAATATCTCATTGTAAGCTGGGAAGCCATCTGGCTGTAACCGGCACGAGACAAAGCCATTATATATTCTTCCGTAATAGTTGCGGAATGGTCTCCCTGTCCATAACGGGCAGACAATCCAGCCAAACCTCTACCGGATATGACTTTTTTTGCTTCATTTAATAAATCAGCAGCATTTTCTACCCGTACAACCCGATGCAATTCTCGCCCGTTACCATCAGCAAAAACCAAACATGCGCTATCATTTACTCGGGAAATATTTATGAAATGTTCATCAAAAAAATCAGCAATCTCAGGATCTGTAAATACATATTTCACTAAATCCTGATGAATTCGCCCTTCAACATAATAGTCAAAAAAGATAAATTTGCCTTCGTTTTTTGCTTGCATTATCGCTTCTGCATCACTCAAATTCCGCAAAGGAATACCTTGAGCTTTTTTCAAAGCCTCTTCTCCATATTTTAAAAATCCTTCAGAGGTACAAGCTCCTTCTGCATGAAAGAGCAATTTCCCATCTTCATTCAAGTAAATATATGCCGGAGCTTCCTTTATGTTATACTTTTTTATCAAATCCTGAGCAATCAATGCATCCATTCGCAAATTAATAAAATGCTGATTATAAAAGTCTGCAACCGAATTAAGGGTAAACACATTTTTATCCATCAAGAGAGAGGCCTGAACCGTATCACTCGCAATATTAATAAAAATATTTCTCCCATTTTTCACAGCCCATGCTTTTGCACTCTCCAAATTTATATCAACAAACTTTAAAGACCTACTATTCCTTTTTTTTATTCGGGCCAATTCTTTTGCCTCATCCAATACTTCCAGCAAACGATCCGGACGCACCCTCACCTCACCAGGAGCGACAATTCCGACCAAATCCCCATAAGGCATAAAGAACGCATAAGCAGGATATGCGTATAGCATTAACCGAGGTTCAAATGCCCTCCCTTGCGGTGTTTCCATATCAATATAAATTGCGATTACATTCCGCAAAAGATAATTCATCAATTCTTCATCTTTCCTTAGCCGTAGATCAACCTCCTTACCAACATCACCAACCTGAACCATCACCAATTTGTTTTCCCTAGCTGCCAGCATGCTCGCTTGCTCCCAACTAAGAGGCTGAAACAACGAAGAAATGCTCTGGGCTACCAAAAACCCATTCCCAATACACATGCCTATAATAAGGCTAAAAATATATCTTTTCATAAATGCGCCGTTCGTTAACGGATGTCTATTTTTTTGCTGCCTCTTCAATCTCCACTTTCGTTTCCTGCATAATATGTTTCGCATAATTATAACCTAACGCCTCATAACGCTGAGTCAATAATCTTGCCCGTTCCAGAAAATTATTATAATCCTTTTTATCCAAGGCTGTCCATCCTACTTCTGACAGCGCAGCCAAACGAGGCAATAACATATACTCCGCATGGCTGAAAGTTGGAATATATTCTGTCCAAAGATTAGCCTGCACTCCTATGACCTTTTCTCCCTGTTCCGGGGTCAAACCTTCTGTGGGGTCTAAACTGTACACTTTAGCGACATCTACAAAGCCTCCTATACTAAAAGGCTCATTCTTGATATCTTTTGATTGATAATAATCGAAATAAACATAATTGTTCGGAGTCATCACAACATTATTTCCTTTCTGCGCAGCCATGATTCCTCCTTTCTTCCCTCTCCAAGACATCACTGTCGCTGTCGGAGATACACCGCCTTCCAATATTTCATCCCAACCAATTATTTTTTTGCCTTTTGTTTTCAGGAAAGCCTCAATACGATGGATTACATAACTCTGTAGCTCTTCTTCATTTTTCAGATTTTCCTTCTTGATACGTTGCTGGCATTTTTTACACTTATTCCAGGCACTTTTCGGACATTCATCCCCTCCGATATGAATAATGTCAGAAGGAAACAAATCTGCCACTTCTGTCAATACATTTTCCAAAAATTCAAATGTTTTTTCATTACCGGCACAAAATACCTGTGGAAAAACGCCCCACATCTGACAAACTTCATACGGTCCGCCCGTGCAACCTAATTCAGGATAAGTCGCCAATGCAGCCAAAGCATGTCCCGGCAATTCAATTTCAGGAATAATTGTAATATACCTATCCGCTGCATACCGGACAATGTCTTTTATCTGCTCCTGAGTGAAAAAATAAGGACCATAAGGTATTCCGTCATATTTCCCTGTATTTTTCCCTATAACAGTCTGTTTGCGTAAACTGCCTACTTGTGTTAATTCCGGATACTTCTTAATTTCAATACGCCATCCCTGATCTTCTGTCAAATGCCAATGGAAAACACTCAATTTATGCAAAGCAAGAATATCGATATAACTTTTCACCTCCTCCACTGTAAAAAAGTGCCGGCATACATCCAACATCCCTCCTCTATATCCAAAGCGGGGTTCATCTTGAATTTTTACATTCTGGATACGTATCTTACTCATTTGTTCTCCGTTTTCTATGCCGACAGGCATCATCTGTCGCAAACTCTGAACGGCATAAAACACCGCTTTTGAACTTCCGCCTTTAATATCAATTGCATTGTTTGCAACTGTCAATTCATAAGCATCCATTTTCATTGCAGGGTCTACAGTGATGTTTACTGCATTTTTTCTTGCCTTACCACTCTTGATTTCCAGTGCTCCTCCTAGTGATTTTTCCACCAACTTGCTCAAAAAAACGCAAGCCGGCTGCAAATCCTCTGCGTCCTTCACTACATTTATCACAGTCTTCGACGACAATGAAAAACCTCCGTCAACAATCTCAACCTGCTGAGGTTGAGGAACAATATTCACATCCTGATTCGGTTCTTTAGCACAACAACTTAATAAGGAACAGAGTGCTATCAATAAAATTAAATCAACTTTATTCATACATATACTTTTAATACTACTGCTAAGATAAATCAAATTTCACATCCACACAAATTTGACAATAAAATCTCTTTATTTCATATAGCTCGTCAGTAATTTACACGGAGTTGTAGGACGGATTCGCACACTTTGAACAGAGGCCGGCAATAATACGGTTTCACCCCGGTGCATTGCAAACTCATCACCGTTATCAGCGATAAACATTGCCTGTCCTGATATACATATCAACACGACAAAAGAGTCCAACACTGAATAATCCAACGTAAATTCTTGAGTCAGTTCATAAAAAGAGGTCGTGAAATAAGGGCAACTCACCAACTCTACCTCCTGATTCTCCTTAGCAACATAATGTGTACGGTAATCGGATTCTACCGTATAATCAATAGCCTCTTTAGCTAATTCCGTATGCAACTCGCGGGTATTACCATTTACATCCCGACGTTTAAAATCATAAATCCGGTAAGTTATATCCGATGTCTGCTGGATTTCTGCTATAAACGCTCCGGCTCCAATACTGTGCACTCGCCCAGCCGGCAGGAAAAACACATCGCCGGGCTGTATGGGATAATCTGTCAACAAATCAGTAATCGTATCATCATTGACGCTTGCCTCATACTCCATAGGAGTCACCTGTTTGGCAAACCCTGAACGCAAATGCGCATCCTTATCAGCAGCCACAACATACCACATCTCTGTCTTACCCTTAGAGCGATGACGTTTCCAAGCCAATTCATCATTGGGGTGCACTTGAACTGACAAATCCTGACATGCATCTATAAACTTTATCAGCAGCGGAAATTCCCGACCGAAACGTTCATAATTCTTCTTTCCTAACAAGTCTGCACCCTCTCGGGCTATCAAATCCGGGAGAGTCATCCCGGCATATTCTCCATTGGCCACAACAGACT
>CAKVCR010000232.1 GCA_934725835.1 uncultured Odoribacter sp. | reverse complement strand
CTCCCACTGACAGATCGCGAAGCGACTGCGTTCATGAGCAAGTAGCGAAGCGGATTGCGAATGTCCGCTTTACTTAGTGAAGTGCCTATTTTGGGAACAACTACACTAAGATGATATCCTCGATTTTGAATGCACGTTATGGAGAGGGTGCTTCGCTTTTTTGTCGAAAACTGGGATGATTTTGGTGACAGTGAGAACTGAATGCCACCTTATTGTATAATTAAGCATGAAATGAATACAAAAATTTCCAAGGGAGGATGGTAAATGATATATAGTGGCTTAAATCAACGGCAGCAAAATGAAATGCATATTTATCATTTTTTCGGTGTGAAATATTTCTGTAAAGGTATTCTTTGGTTTGAAAAAATAAAAAATCACAAAACTGATAAAAAAAATGAAAATTACCATCCTTCTGCTATAGATATCATTTCCTTAGAAAAACATAAGGGGTTTTTACTGTACAATGCTCTTTTACATAGCGTTAGCATATTATTTATAATTGCATATTGCACTTTAACGTCAATTGCTCGACTAAATAGTCCGGTCATGGATGTAATCATGACAAGTTTATTGCTATTAAATATCTATTGCATTATTTTGCAAAGAACGAATTATTTGAGAATAAAGAAGTGTTTTGGAAGATATTATAAGTATTTGTCCAATAGATTATCTTATTTTGATACAGGAATTATGAAACAGATTTATATCAATGATCCATCAATTCTGATTTCTGACTACAAAGTTATTTGCAAGTTTAAAAATGCTTTTGAGGGCAAGTCTGATTGCTATATCGGAATTGCGGATATTGATAATTTAAAACGAATCCATAAATGCGCTGAAGCCTTGAAGCAAAGGAAAAACAACAGACAAATCAATGTAATTTCAGAGAATAGTTTGTTGGAACAATGCAACTCTATTAAAGGACCATATACGCTCTTGCAAAGGCGAGTAGATTATCTTCAAAGAAAATTTAGAGTAGTTGGTCGAAAAATGCTTGATAAAACTGCCATCATAACAGAGAATGCAGAATGTGAAGTGTTATACAAAAAAATAGTGCCAGAAGATACAGTATCTAATTATTGTCGGGTATTTGTTTTACTGTACGCGCTATTTTCCAATGAAGTTAAAAAGGTAAAATCAAATGAAATGTAACATAAGAGATAATAAGAATATTTCGTCTTTTCATCTAAAGCAGCAGTTCATTAGACTGCTTTCAAAAGAATTTGAAGGATGCTCGTTTGATATTGTGCTCGGATTTGAGTCAAGCATGAGAGAGCGCGTATGTACATTAAAGCTTCTTGATAATAAGAAATTAGAGATTTGCATGAATATTGGTTTTGTTCCAAAGGCCGTGAAAAGTTCTGATTGTTCGTTTGTGTTTAAGCTACACTATTGTGCATTATTTGTTGCCGAATATATAAAGCTAATCGAGCAAGCAAAAACCAATGTGCCGCAAAATTATTTCTACGGCTTAGTTTACTTGAACGGTATTGAAATTCTTAAGACTAAAGAGACACAAAGCATTTACTCGCCTCTCTCGTGCTTGGGCAAAAAAGCTAAGAGGAGTTGTTGCGTACGTCCTATAGAAATAAGTAGTGCCATAAATACGTTGAACAAACTCAGAATATTCGCAACATCACGATTAAACGAGCAGGACATTGCAACTGCTACATTATTCTGCAATGAGCTTTTGATGTATTCTTGTTTGCCGGAAATTGCGTATGTACATTCAAGTATCCCAGTATATGTAACAACTTATTCATTCGGAAAACTGGGAGAACTTATTGCTAAAAATCCGGAAATCGTCAAAGAGTTTCCGATACTTAGTTTGGCACCGTTCAATCAAATTGAAATTCTGACAACAAGCGCACTATTTCGAATCTGTATTCAATCAAATGATACATTCTTGATAAATGTAGCAATTCGATTGGTTGCCTTTTTGCGCTTACATGATGCTTTAGAATTTAATAATAGTTACCACAATAACTTAGTAAATGCTATGAAACAATATATTGAACATAGTGTTTCCTATTGCATTGAAGCTTCTAAAGTTAGCAAAGGACTATTAAAGGATAATTTGTTTGCAATTCGGTGTGCAGCAAAAAATATCAATGAATATTTAACCTTGAATGGTATTGATTTAAATACCGGTAATATTCATTCCATAGAATAATAATGTTGTCACATTTTGTTTCCAGTAACAGATAGAGGAGGAAAAAATGAGCAGCGAAGTTGATTCCGGAGGAACTGTTGCCGCAGCAGTTATGCTGCCCGTCGGTGTTGCCTTTGGCGCGGGGTGGTTGGCTTGGCAGAGCGGAAAATTGCTGTTTGAAGCTAATAGAGCTGCAAATAGGCAGATTGAGGAAAAAAAGAGGCAGATTGAAGATGCTACTATACATAGAAAACGTGCTGCTTTGGCCGCACACAATCAACTCATGGATATGTGTACACAGGTACTTTCTCAGATAGATGGAAATAGTGATACGGCAGGCGTAATCGATTTTGCTGATTTGGAGCATCTGAGAGTTGAGTTACATAGTATTTGCAACGAACACATTCCTGATGATGTTATGCAAATCGAGAGCCTGAACTCTTTGGGTTTCTTGAAATTAGAAAAAATAGTTGCAAAGCAGCAATTTTTATCTAGTTTGCAACTCGCAGGAAATAGCAGGAGTTTATATCGAGGCTTTTCTCTAGCTGATTTGATGCTTGATATAAGAATAGCCATATCGGCAATGAGCATCCAAGCAACAACTGGAAATGATATCAGAGCTGCAGATCCAATTGTTCTGGAACGTGTGAAACTAAATGAAAGATTAGCCAATGTTACTTCACGAGTTATGTCAGCACTGGAAGATGTTGTAGAGGTATCTACTACCTATGGTTTATCCACATCAAGTAACGCATGGTTTCATAGTTGCTTTAATGGTATTGATGAGCAAATTGGAATCCTCTATATGCCTTCAACGTCTAATGCTGAACTAAAAAAAGGCATTAAAAGGTTGGAAGGTCTGCTTGAACAGTATGATATGCTCATTCCAAGCATCGAAAGTGACCAAAAGAAATTCGTGGCTCTTTATCAGGTATATGCCGATGCTGCCAAAGCACTTGGGGAGCCGATTGCAAGCATTAAATCTTTCAAGAACTTAAAAGTTCTCGAAGAAACTCTTTTATTTTTGAAAAAACGCTCGGAAAAAGCTCAAGAATGTGCTGAAATATATCAGAAACTCGGTCCTGCTGCATATATTTGCTATGCTTGGGATCAAGAGTTGCGTTCTCTTGGCTATTCTGTACATACACGAAAAGACATTGCTGAAATGGCAAAATACAAACCGCAACACGCTCGGCTTGGTGAAAATAAGCTCCCCTTCTATAATTGGAATGATGATGATTTAACGCAACTCTATTCCATGACATCAGAGTGTTCCTTGCAGGTTATTGTTCACGATGATGGTTCCGTAACAATGCAAGCTATTTCTGATGCCGATGACAGTACGGCGAAAGCAGTACAATCAAATCATTGTTCACTTCTGAGTCAGTTACACGAAAACCTCAGAAAGAATTGGTTTGTTATGTACGATTATCAAGAGAAGGCTTCTCCAGACGAGGTTACTTCGGCTGCAGAGTGGTTCGGTTCCGAAGATAGTGCATGGAAACCCGATAGAAGCGAACTTATCACCGAGCAAAGAAGAAAAGAAAAAGGCGAAAGTCGAGCCAAGCAAACTCAATAAAGGAGAACGATAATGAATAAAGTTCCATGTAAGAAATGTCCTCAATGCGGGTTGTTTAATGACTTCACCATCGAGGAATGTGAATGTGGAAAAAAACTAAATAACATTGGAGCACAGTTTATTAACATAGACGAGCTTTCTCCGGAACAGTACGGAGAAATTGATGTTTCCTTGAAAATATATGTGCAAAAGTGTTCTGCTTGTGGAGCATTAAACTATACGGACAATCCTTCTAATCCGGTAAAGGTGTGCTACAACTGCCATAAAACAAGAATCGCAGCAATCGTGCCTGTCGAATATGTCGATACCGACAACAGCGAACAGGAAGATGATGTTGATTCAAAGGCTGATGATTTGTCTGGCAATAACAACTCAAACGCTCATGCAAGCTATCAACAGACTCCGCAAGTCACCCACTCTCCAACTGCGGATGGCGAGGATGACGAGGATGATGACGATGACTCTGTGCAATGGCAAGGCATTTTGGGTAATATCCAGAAAACGGTTGGAAGCTCACCGGTTATCTCCCAAACAAAGTCGAGTCAACCGAGTGTCAAAAACACCATAGTAACACCGATTGCCCTGGACGAAGATGACGAAGATGAAATTGGCGATTGGTCTGGAATCCTTGGAAACAAAGCAAAACAAAACATCACAAGACCAAAATCTCAAGTTGTTACACCTGCCGCAAACAAAGACATCACCTTGACGGCTATACGCTATGGGCGTCTGTCCTTTACAGTAGAAGCAGGGCCAAATACATATATGTTGGGACGGTCTGCAAATCAAGGTAGTTTCTTATCTCAAGATGGTCGAGTAGGAAACGAACATTGCTACCTTTTCTACAGAAATGGAAATTGGTTTGTGAAAGACAATAACTCAAGAAACGGCACCGCAGTTAATTCACGAGATATAGGTCTAAACGGAGAATATATG
>CAKVCR010000231.1 GCA_934725835.1 uncultured Odoribacter sp. | reverse complement strand
GTGTTGGATGATTTGCAGCAGGAGGCAGCAAAAGATTTACAGTTGCTTACAAGCAAACCGATTCTGTATGTTTGCAATGTGGACGAAGGGTCGGTGGTGAATGGAAATAAGTATGTGGAAGCTGTACGCGAAGCTGTCAAAGGTGAACAGGCTGAAGTGTTGGTGATTGGTGCCGGAATTGAAGCAGACATTGCAGAGTTGGAAACTTACGAGGAAAAACAGATGTTTCTTGAGGATTTAGGCTTGAAAGAGGCTGGTGTCAATAAACTAATCCGCACAGCTTATCATTTGTTGAATTTGCAAACCTATTTTACTGCCGGACCGAAAGAAGTGCGTGCGTGGACTTTCCGCAAAGGCATGAAAGCCCCACAGACTGCAGGTATTATTCATTCGGACTTTGAAAAGGGTTTTATCCGTGCTGAGGTGATAAAGTATGATGATTTTATTCATTATGGTTCTGAGACAAAATGTAAGGAAGCCGGTAAAATGTCCGTGGAGGGTAAAGATTATGTGGTGCAGGATGGTGATATGATGAATTTCCGTTTTAATGTATAAATAAAAAAAAGCTACTGAAAAGTAGCTTTTTTTATCTCATATCAATTACTTCTACATCGGGGTATTTGGCGGTATCAAATCTGAAGAATGCGTCTGAAGGTATCGGTTGCATGGATTTCAAACTGATAATGGCTATTGTGATAGCATTGCCTTCTTTCTCGTAGGATGTCACCTTTTGTATAGATGAATCTTTTGTGTTTACCCAAATGCCGATTTTTTCGATGTTTTTCTTCTCTTTGGGATAAAGTTCGATATAAGCAACTCCGTTATTGTTGCTAATTAGTTTTTGGTCGAAATTTTGATTGTGAATGTCAAATAGAGTTGTCGGATTCAAGAAACCTTCTTCTTCTTCGCTTGGATTTTTGATATTGACTTCACCTACTTCCGGCATGTAATTGTAAATCACCTTACCGTCGTAATAGTTTTCAGTTTCCATCAGATTCACTTTGTACATATTACCTTTCATCCAGGCCTGGCCGTTGTGTGATTCTTTGATGTTTTCTGCCTTGTTTTCCATTGTCATGGTGAAAATTACTTCTACAGCCGGATAGGCCTTTACTTTGGCTGCTATCTTGTCAAGAATCTCTTTTGCTTTCGGGTCGTTTTGGGCTATTGTAGTGCCGAAAACAACCAATAATAGTAATGTTGTAAAATATCGCATAATAAATAGTTTTGAGCAAAGGTAAGAATTGTACGTTATATAATGAAATTTTTATAGTTTTGTATTCATAAAAATAAGTCAATATGTTGTTATTTATTACTCTCGGTTTTTTTGATATTTTGGATATTTTGATTGTGGCATTTATCCTTTTTCAGGTTTATCGGCTCGTGAAAGGAACGGCTGCAATTAATATTTTGGCAGGTATTTTGACTTTCTACTTAGCGTGGTTGGTGCTTAGTGCACTCAATATGAAATTGATATCCACAATCTTAGGACAGTTTATCAGTGTGGGGGTAATTGCGCTTTTAATAGTGTTCCAACAAGAAGTACGTCGTTTCCTTTTATTGGTAGGAAGTCGTTATAATCTTCAGAATATTTTTAATATTAATAAACTGTTTGCAAAGCCGACAATCGATGAGGAGGTGTCGGATGCTATTGTGCAGGCTTGTATCGATTTTTCTGCTACCAAGACAGGTGCATTGATTGTTTTTCAGTTGAATACCGAATTATATAATTATACACAGACCGGAGTGGCATTAAAGTCGAAAATTACTAGTGAACTGCTGGAAAATATCTTTTGGAAAAATACCCCTTTGCACGATGGGGCAGTAATTATTAAAGATAATAAACTGATGGCAGCGCGCTGTATTCTTCCTGTATCTGACCGTCGCGATATTCCCGGCAGTATGGGATTGCGACATAGAGCGGCTTTGGGCATCAGTTCGGTGAGCGATGCTTATGTTGTAGTTGTAAGTGAGGAGACCGGTAATATCACTTTTTTCAAGGATGGTAGTTATAAAGTGAGAGTGTCTCCTGAAGAGTTGAAAAAAATGTTGAGCAACGACTTCTCTGGTTTTGTGACAAATAAATAAAAAAAAGAGGCTTAACCTCTTTTTTTTATGATTTAATGTAAGTCTTTTAAACAAGCATTGACATTGTCTTCAATGCGTTTCTGTACATTATCGCATTCTGCTTTTTCGAATTTCTCGCCGGTGATGTTTTCATAGAGCTCTATGTAACGTTCGGTGATGCTGTTTACAACGGTTGGTGTCATTTCGGGAACTTTTTGTCCTTCTAATCCTTGGAAACCATTATCCATCAACCATTCGCGCACAAACTCTTTGGAAAGTTGTTTTTGTTTTTCTCCTTTGGCAAATCTTTCTTCATAGCCGTCAGCATAGAAATAGCGAGAAGAGTCAGGAGTGTGGATTTCATCAATTAGATAGATTTTTCCGTCTTTTTTTCCGAATTCATATTTTGTATCCACTAAGATCAGTCCCTTTTGTGCTGCGATTTCTGTACCGCGCTGGAATAGGGCATAGGTGTATTTTTCCAGTAGTTCGTAATCTTCTTTGCTTACTAGACCTTGAGCGATGATTTCTTCTTTAGAGATGTTTTCATCGTGTCCTTCATCTGCTTTAGTGGTCGGAGTGATGAGTGGGGATGCAAATTTTTGATTTTCTTTCATGCCGTCCGGTAAGGGGAGACCGCACAACGTACGGGCGCCGCTTTTATAGGCACGCCAAGAACTACCGGTCAGGTAGCCACGGATAACCATCTCGACTTTGAACGGTTCGCATTTATGACCGATAGTCACCATGGGATCCGGAGTTGCTATTTTCCAGTTAGGAACAATGTCAGAGGTTGCATCAAGGAATTTAGAGGCGATTTGGTTCAACACTTGTCCTTTGTAGGGCACGCCTTCTGGTAGCACAACGTCAAATGCCGAAATACGGTCCGATACCACCATGACGAGGTATTCGTTGTTGATATCGTATACATCGCGCACTTTTCCTTTGTAGACACTTTTTTGTCCCGGAAAATTGAAATCTGTTTTTACAATTGCATCCATAATTATCTTTTTTAGTCTGTTGTATCTTTTTCTTCGTTATATGCCTTCACAATTTCTTTCACCAGACGGTGGCGCACGATATCTTCTGAACTAAATTCTACAAAGGCGATGCCTTTGATGTCTTTCAGAATATTGAAAGCATGTGCCAGCCCTGAATCCGAACGTCGTGGCAAGTCTATTTGGCTCATGTCTCCTGTAATGACAAATTTTGCACTCACTCCCATACGGGTCAGGAACATTTTCAGTTGATTGCGTGTTGTATTTTGTGCTTCATCAAGGATGACAAATGAATCGTTCAGTGTGCGTCCGCGCATATAGGCTAACGGGGCAATTTGTATCACTTCGCTTTCGAGATATTCTTCCAGTTTTTTAGGAGGAATCATATCAGAGAGCGCATCATAAAGCGGTTGTAGATAAGGGTCTACTTTCTCTTTCATATCGCCTGGTAAAAAACCGAGGCTTTCACCGGCCTCTACGGCAGGACGGCTCAATACAATACGTTTGATTTCACGATTGCGTAACGCTCTTACTGCAAGTGCAATGGCTGTATATGTTTTCCCTGAACCCGCAGGACCTGTAGCAAACAGCAGGTCATTGGTGCGTGCGAGTTCCACCAGTTTACGTTGGTTCACTGTCCGTGCACGGATAGCTTTGCCAGCATTGCCATATAGAATAACGGAATCGGCATCTTCAGGATCTGTTACAAGGTTATCTTCCAGAATAATCCGTTTCAGGTTGGCTACTGTTAGCATATTGTAGCGGTGATAGTGCTCCAATAAGACAGTTATTTTATTGATTAGTATATCAATGTCGCCAATTTCGCCCTGAATGATTAGTTCATCTCCCCGGGCTGTGATTTTAAGTTTGGGAAAATACTCTTTCAGCAAGTTGAATTTGGAGTTGTTAACTCCATAAAAATCAATTGGATTTATGTTTCCTATACTTATTCTTTTCTCAATCATGAAATTCAAATAAATAACCTTATTTTTGCAGTGCCAAATTACTAAAAACGGCAATATCTTGAAAGACAATTATGGAAAATCTGGAAAAGAAAAAAGAAGCTTTTGCAAGTTTGCTTGAAATTATCGCTACCTTGCGTGTGGGATGCCCGTGGGATAGGAAACAGACGATGGATTCGTTGCGCTCTTTGTCAATAGAGGAAGTGTACGAATTAGGAGATGCTATATTGGCTGGCGATATGGCAGAAGTAAAAAAAGAGTTGGGTGATTTGTTGATGCATATTGTGTTCTATGCGCAGATTGCAGAAGAACAGAAGTTGTTTGATATTTCTGATGTGCTGGATGAAATTTGTGAAAAACTGAAATATCGTCACCCGCATATATATGGCAGTATACAAGTGGCTGATGAAAATGAGGTGTTGCAGAATTGGGAACAGTTGAAATTGAGGGAGAAAGGTCGCAAACACCAGGTACTTGAAGGAGTACCTGTCTCTCTGCCGGCATTGGTGAAAGCCTACCGTATACAAGATAAGGCTCGTGGTGCCGGATTCGACTGGAAGCAGAAGGAGGATGTATGGGATAAGGTTGGCGAGGAACTTCAGGAGTTTCAAGTTGAGTTGCAGCATGCAGATCAGGAGAAAATGGAAGAAGAATTCGGCGATTTCCTTTTTTCTATCATCAATGCTGCGCGTCTTTATGG
>CAKVCR010000230.1 GCA_934725835.1 uncultured Odoribacter sp. | reverse complement strand
TTGGTGACAAACCGTGATTGCTTGCGCCAAGAGTTGCAAACACCTTTCGTTCAGATATTCTATTCATCCGTTCACTCCATTTCTTATGTGTAAAGCTGATACTTTTTACTGATTGCGTGGGAAACTTCATCCGGTAGAGGTGCGAACCAGATTCCGGTCAGTGTCGTTCCATCTGCTTCTTCCGGCGTAAGCTCTGTCAAGCACTTATCGTATATGAACCCGAAATCCTTTCCATCAGTCAAATTCAATTCTTCAGCAAGTGTTTTCGCTTTCAGAAGGTTGTTTTTATTTCGAGCAGCGCAGATTGTTTTGGTAAAAGTTCCATTGACATACTCCTGGATAATATCATGTTGGATACTTACAGTCAGAACATCTTCTGCATATGAACTGTTAGCCACAGTTTTACATGTAGCTTCCCGTAATTTCCCCGTCCAAAAAGCCTCTGCACAGTGACCTACCTGAGCCGCCAGCTTTCCAGGGCTCATATTCAAGTCCTTTCGCATAATAAAGAGTCGTCTATATCCCATATTGTTCCTTTATTCTTCTGCCTCGCAGTTCTTATCTCGAATGTCTTCCTTATGAAATGCCCATGTATCGCCGTAGTCTTTGAATTTGTAAAAATTTATATCCGGGCCGGGCCATCCCCACTGGAACAGGAGGCAATCCTTCTGGGCAGATAGCTGCAGCTCCTCTCTCTTAATTTTCAAAAACCTGCGTTTGACTCGCGCGCCTTCGTGCAGCCCATACATTTCACCATAGATGTATTCCGTATCGGCAGATTGGAATGCTTCCAGGATTCGTTCATTATCCACGTGTATTCCCCTCGTTTTCAGTTAATCGCAAACGTCACAATTTGGCCGGAGGCCATCGTCTGCTTCACATCGATGATACGCTGATTGGACGATCCTCGAAAGGCGAGCGTTGTGTCCCGTTTCGCCTCGTCATATTCCCCGTCTACGATCACATCGCAAAGAGCGATCGTCCGGTGTAAAGGAGAATCATTTGCCCCGGAGAAGTCCTCCGGCGACAAGGTGTAGCCCGTATACAGCCAGATATTTTTCAGAGGGAATCTTTCTTTGACTTCTCTGACGAGCTCGTAAACGGACGCAATATTCTCAGATGCCAGTGGCTGTCCGCCGCTGAGTGTCAGCCCGGACACCCAATCATTTTGAAGGCAAGACATGACCTCTTCCTTTGCTTCATCGTCAAATGGAATACCATTTTCGTAGTTCCACAGCTTCGGGCTATGACATCCATGGCATCGAAGGTCGCATCCACTTACAAACAATGTGATGCGCACGCCAAGTCCATTTGCAAAGTCCGCCTTAATAATGCCTGAATAGTTCATACTTCCTGCCTCCCGTCATGTTTCACCCGCATTGCCACTTCGCACTGCTTTCCTTTGTTGAACGCAGTTGTATAATTCCCGGTAAGATAACCCGTTACCCTGCGAAGCCTTTGGATGTGGGTTCCTCCACAGGCCGGGCACGCATCATTTATCTCGTCTGTGAAACCGCAATCTGTACACATATCATTGGGAACGTTAATTGCAAAGTAAGGGATGTCCTTATCCATTGCATAGTTTACCAGAGTTTCGAGGCCGTCAATATTGTGCTTCACAGAGGAGTCCAACTCTACATAGGTAATACAGCCTGCGCTGGAAAAACCAGTCAACTGGGATTCCAGATCAATTTTTGTGAAAGCATCCATGTCATGCCAGACAGGGATGTGCATACTGTTCGTGAAGAACTCCTTATCGCTGACGTTGGGAATCACGCCGTAGGCTTCCCGGAAACGTTTCATGGCGGTATAGCACAAATTCTCTGCAGGCGTGTAATACACACCAAAATTCAGTCCGTACTTTTTCTTAAATTCTGCACACCGCTCTTTGAACAAGTGCTCAATACGCTTTGCTAATTCCATTCCTTTTTGCGTGGTATGATCGCATCCAATAAGAATTTGCAGTGTTTCCGCAAGGCCAAGCTGACCAAGTGCAAGGGTTCCATGTTTCAGCGCAGAACGGATTCCTTCCTCCGGGATGTACCCTGCCATAAGTCCGTTCTCGTACATAAATTTTGCAGAATCAGGAGACTGCGAACAAATCCACTCAAAACGTTCCAATAGCATCGCCCCTGCTTCGTGGATCTTTCGATCGAGCAGTTTCATAAATTCCACCACATAAGTGATTGACGAATACGGATGATGCCCCGCATCTACCGTTTCTTTTGCCATCATCGCAAGCGTTGGTAGGATAATTGTAACCGGGCAAATGTTTCCTCTCCCGTCTTTCATCTGACCGAAACCGTTAACGTCAAATCCATTTGCAGTTCTGCACCCCATGGTACTGAAAAACGTCTTCGGATCGTTTCTGTCGTAGCCTGCGTTTCCGCTCCAATCCACATTGGCGTAGTTTGGATAGAGCCTTGTGGATGTGGACTTCAGAGCAAGGCGAAACAGATCATAGTTTGGATCGCCGGGTCTGCGATTAACACCAGCCATACACTGGAAAATACCGCATGGAAAAATTGAGGTCTTGTGCAGCCTCCCAATTCCCTTGATGGAAACATCCAACAGCGCCTTTGTAATCATTCTCCCCTCCGGAAGCGTGCAGGTTCCGTAGTTGATGGAGGTAAATGGAAGCTGATTTCCAGAGCGGCTTTGAAGTGTATTCAGATTGTGATACATAGCCTCGACCGCCTGCATGATTTCCCGCTCTGTCATTTCCATTGCGTACTGGTATGCTTCCGGAGAACATACCTGATAGTCAGACTCATCGATGGGCATACCAGGATAGAAGCTGGAATCCAGCTCTCCTCTCTCTATGTACTTCACGCCGTCACGGTAATGCTTAAAGAAACTCTTTCTCACATATGGAACCATCGTCCAGTCAAGGTGCGTTGCCGAAACACCGCCGAACTGCTGCAGGCTTTGCAACTGGAAGATAACCGCCACAAGCTGGAACGCCGTATTTACAGACTGTGCCGGTCTGACATCTGTTTGCCTGGTGTTAAAGCCGTTTGCAAGCAAATCATCGAATGGCACGCTCAGGCAATTATGTGAGCCAACCGCATAAGAGTCCAAATCATGTATGTATATCATGTTTTTTTCGTGATTTTCCCTTGCCATTTTTGAGACGCATCGTTCCAGTGCAAACTTTTTTGCAACGACACCAGTAGCCTCGCCCAAGCGTCCACCGAAAGATCGCTCGTCCACATTAGCATTCTGATTTACAACATTAGATGCTGTGAGCTTTTCTTCAACCGCTTGCATGATGTCGCTATATTGGCTCCTGGCAATGTTGTGTAGATAGCGATAATTCGTATAGCCTCTTGCAACACTGTATTTTCTTTTGTTCATTAGACGAATCTCGACTTCATCCTGAATTTCCTCAACAGTCAGATCCTTGCCTAAAGCAGCAATGCCATCTGCGATTTGCGTTGCTGTTTCGGATGCAGTTTGATCATCCGGGTCAATTTCACAGAATGCTTTCAAAATTGCGTCACGAATTTTGCACTTATCAAACGCAACAATCGTTCCATCTCTTTTTTCAACCTGCATTCAATTCCTCCTCTATGCTATGTGTCTGAAAATTGTGGATCAGAGAGTATACTTCTTTCCAGCTACCAACTCTGACCGCATTCAAAGCCGATAGTTCATCATCGGGAACAGTTCGATTGTGATTTGCCGTAAATAGCATTCCCATGTATTTCCCGCCAAGGTTGTGAACGCCGTCATCAATGAGAATATCTCCGGAAATCATCTGCTTTTTGCTGGAGATAATCACATTCTGATACGGAATAAACGGGAAATACCGGAATAGTACCTGATTCATCTTCGCTCCAACGGTATCCGGATGGGATGCAGTTACAATAAATACATCGTTTCCATCCTCAACCAGCTTTTTGAGATACTTCACGGCACCAGGGAGCGGCTTTACCGCTCCCCACAGTTCCACTTCTTTCAATGCTCCGTAAACTTCGGTCTTGCTCAACGTTGGGAATGCTTGAGAAATGTCCCAGGATGAAATGTCGGACACGGAGACATTTGTGCCGTATCTGCTGTTGAGATAGGATACCCAAGCCTCAGACAGATTCTCGATCGTATCATCCATATCCACCAAAATTGTGAGTTTCTTCACATTACTCCTCCAGCTCGTCTGCCCACTGGCTGATCCATCCACGGTGATTCGTCGTCAGATTACAAACCGCTGCACGCTGCCGACCCTTGAAGTGTTCCAGGTATTTGAGGAACCCACTTGCATTCGGATTTTCCAAATCACACTGCTTATCATGTCCAATGACAATTACCTTGGAACTATCTTTGATCCTTGTCAGAGTCGTTTTCAGTTGGGAAAGCGTATAATTCTGCGCCTCATCGATAATTACAACCGCATTATCAAACGTGGAGCCTCGCAGATAAGTGTCTGTAATGCAAGTGATATAACCTGTACCGTTTTTCTGATTGACCATACTCTCGGTATTGAAATCCGATTGCGGATTGATTTTGCATGTCAGGCAAGCCTGATAAAATGCCTCGAAATATACAGAGCTTTTCTCTGTAATCGTTCCAGGTAGCCATCCCTGCTTGCGATCACCACAGGGTGACATGATATAAATAATCTGGTTATACCTTCCGTACTCAACCAACATCTTTGCAACGCCGGCAGCAACCGTTGTTTTGCCGGTTCCGGCTTTGGCGTTGCAAAAGACGATATCAACGTCCGGAGACCAAATTGCGTCACGAAAGGTTTTCTGTTCCTCGTCCAGAACCATCCCATAAAAGGGATGGTCTGTAAGAGTTTCAGGAGGGTCGTAATATGT
>CAKVCR010000229.1 GCA_934725835.1 uncultured Odoribacter sp. | reverse complement strand
TACGAAATCACTTTTTTTCTGAATCTCCCAAATTAACTCTTCAAGAGATGCATTGTCCATTTTTAAAGTTAAATACTGCTCATTCTTGGCATGAGCAACCATTGAGAATTGGAGACAACCAATTACAATCAGAATTAGTTTTAGCTGTCGGATAGGATAAAAACGTTTCCATCCCATTGAATCCGAGAATACTGATGTGCGTTTTTTTTTCATACCTTTGTGTTTGTAAAATTTAGTAATACTATATTTGAAACAAATGCGTTCCGTACCCCCATACGGGCGCATTTCTATCTTATGCCGGATATATGTAACACCCCGTCTTTCCAAGTTGCGCTTATCAATTCAGTACTGTTTAATATGTCAATAATAGGTTTCATATTTTTGTAACGATCAAATCTGGCTCCTATTTGCAAATGCCGGATTTGTTCATCTTCAAAACTGTATTTAAATCGATACCATCTTGCCAAATAAGATAACACACGTTCTAAAGATTCGTTGTGAAAAATGAATTTACCGGAATGCCAGGCTGTATACAGTTGTACGTCCACCTCGGCAACCGTCAGTTTGCCGTCTTGTTTTGTGTACACGGCTTGCTCTCCTGGTTTGATTGGTTTCTGCATGTCGTTGCTGCCAACCAATACACGTCCGTTTACCAATGTGGTTACCACCTCTTCTTCGTCCGGATAAGAGCGCAAATTGAAGGTGGTTCCTAATACTCGTACGTACATTCCTTTCGTTTTCACGATGAATGGATGTAAAGAGTCCTTTGCAACCTCAAAATAGGCTTCGCCTTCAACTTGTACTAATCGTTCTGTCTGTTGAAAGCTTACGGGAAAGGTTAGTTTGGTCTCCGCATTTAAAAACACTTTTGTGCCATCTGATAGCGTAAGTGCATATTCCATGCCTTGAAAAGTCTCCACTGTATTCCAGATTTCTTCTCCGCCACTTCTTGCTTTTGTTTGATAATCAGTCTGATTGGAGTTCGCTATGATAATGGTTCCATCCTCTTCTTGCAACTGCAGAGATTGTGATTTGTCTATGTAAATTACTTTCCCGCCATTCAATGTCAATCGGGCTCCCCGTTCGCCGACAAGGCAAACCGATGATTCTCCGGATTCCTTTATGGTTTGTTTGTCTTCATTCAGCCAATAGATACTGCCAACTATAAAAAGTGCAGCCACTGCTGCTGCACACCGGATGATTTTATTCCGGTTGCCTATTTTATGATTATCCGGTTGCAGTTTGGGAGCAATACGATTCCATCCCTCTGTTGCAGAAAATTTTTTCAATTCCCGACAATTCATTTCATACCGGGCAGGATTTAATAAATGCTCCATCCATCCTCGGTGAGTTTCATCCTCATCGAGCCACGCTTCTAATTCCTTTGCATCATTCTTTGTCCACGAACCGGTGAAGAATGCTGCTAAAAATTCAGCTATTTTGAAATATTGCTTGGATAATTTCATTGTATACTTCATTTATTGCCCTTATAACAATCATGTGGGCAAAATGAGGTAATCAGATAATGAAAAAAAGATGTATGGATTTGTATATTATTATATGTCAAATGAATAGAAGTAGATAAAAATAATCTTGCAACTGCATTCTTAATTTGCGATAAGCTATTTTTTTCAATGTTTTTACCGTTCCTTCTGCAAGACACATCTTTTCTGCAATTTCCGTATTTTTCATACCTTCTATCGCAAACTGAATGATTGTACGCATTTGTTTTGGTAAAGTGTCGACAGCTTTGCGTACCAACAAATAAGTCTCTTGCTCCAAAACCTCTGCTTCAAAAACAGTGTTTTCTTCATGGATGGATGCCAGATGTTTATCACGTATCTGGTTATGTTTTATATCATTCAAACATCTGTTGTGTACCACTTTATACAAAAATCCCTTCACTTTGTATATGTCATCGAAGTTCATTCTGTTCTCCCAATAAGATAAAAGGGCTTCTTGTGCAATGTCTTTACATGCTTCATCGTTTTTGATATATTTCCCGGCAAATACGCACAGCATCGGATAGTAGTCGTCGAATAATTCTTTGAAAGCATTAATATCTCCATTTTTTATTTCTGCTACCAGATTTCGCATGTCAGTTGTTTTGGTTACTATCTGCAAAAATAAGAATTATATCACTTTGTGTCGTTAAAACGGTGTATATTTAATTCTGTCGATTGTTTTTTTATATTTAAAAAATTAATTCTGCCGATAGATTATAGATATTGTTTTATCTTTGCTAACCTAATTTACGAGTTTTATGCGCATCCCAAATGAAGAACTCCTTCTACACTACTTGGCGCAAAAGGATAATCGGGCATTCCGTCATTTGTATGGCGTTTATTATGTTGCCTTGAAATCTCTTGCTGTCCGGTATGTAAAAGACAATCAGGTCGCAGGCGATCTGGTGCAGGAGGTTTTTATTTCATTGTTGGAATCCACCCATCGCTTCATCAGTGGCGATGAAATCAGATGCTTTTTGTACAGCGCTTTGAAAAACAGGTGTGTCAGTTATTTCAGAAAACAGCAGGTACGCAATCGGTATCAGCGAGAGGTGTTGGATACAGCACATGAAGCAGACGATTTTTTGGAAAAGATGTTGGAGGAGGACGTTTACGCTAATTTGATGGCTGCAATCGAGCAACTCCCGCCCCAGTGTCGTCTGGTGATGCTGCTTACTTTGGAGGGATTGAAGATTTCGGAGATCGCCAGTCGTTTGCGTATTTCTGAAGATACAGTCAAAGACCACAAAAAAAATGGCAAGCAAAAACTCTCCCACATGATTGAAAATCCATTCTTAGTGTTTTTGCTTTTCTCTTGATGCTGTTTAGTGTATCTTTTGCTTTCCTCTTGTCTTGAGGTATTGTTCGTCCGTAGCTGCTCCATAGCTAAAACCATGTTGTTCGGTTGAGCTTCGGATGAGCTTCGGGTGAGGAACGGACTAATGTAAAAGGGGAGTAAAACATCGGCGGGAGGTCGGTGGGAGATGAAAGGGAAGACACCCCCTTTTTGTTGGGTCATGCGTATTATATGTATACGGTTCGTATATTAACATTGAATATTATGAAAACTATCTCACTTCTGTTGTTATTGTTTGCTTCCCTGACGCTTGTTGCGCAGGATATCACGGGTAAATGGTATGGATACCCTGATTTGAAGAATATGCGTCTGCGTTTGGAATATGATGTCGAAAAAAATGGAGATGACTATAAGGTGACGTTGAAAATACCGGATTTGTCCGGTGAAATTTATCAGGCTGATGCCGTGAAATTTGCAGATGGCGTATTGACGGTGAATATTGCGGAGGCGCAGACCCGTAGTGTACTTAAACTGCAGACGGACGGTTCTCTGAAGGGTACATTTTTGTGGGATGGATATGATTTTGAACTGGTGCTGACTCGCACTCCCGTGGTGTTTAAACGCCCCCAAACTCCGCGGGGACCTTTCCCTTACCGTTCGGAAGATGTGACTTTTCAGAATGCCGACGATGGCATCACATTGGCGGGGACATTGACAACGCCGGCGGGTGGAACAAAGTGTAAGGCTGTGGTGCTGGTTTCCGGCAGTGGCGGTCAGGATCGGGACAATACATTTTCAGAGCACAAGACCTTTTGGGTATTGGCGGATTATCTGGCGCGTCATGGGATAGCCACTTTGCGTGTGGATGATCGTGGGGTAGGGAAATCCGGCGGTGATTTGAAGGAAAGCGGTTTGCCGGATGCAGATGCGGATGCAGTAGCAGCCGTGAATTTCTTGAAACAGCGTCCGGAAATCAATGCTGACAGCATCGGAGTAATTGGTCATAGCGAAGGAGCTTTCGTGGCATTCAGTATGGCGGGTCGTAAAGAGGTGCCCTTTATCATCACGTTGGCAGGAGGAGGTGTCAGCGGCAGCGAACTGTTGTTGATGCAGCGGGCTGCCTTGTTGAGGGCTTCCGGCGCAAAGGAGGATTTTATAGAAAAATACAACAACTATATGCGTCAGGCGCAGGATATCGTTTTGCAGTCGGGAGATGCAGCCACCTGCGAACGAAAACTGACAGAACTTTTCAACGGGACTCCGTTGGCAGGTCAGGCTGCTGTAACGACCCGGCAATTATATAATGTAGCCAAGATTGAATTGTTAAAATACAACCCTGAGTGGGATTTTCCTGAAATCAGCTGTCCGGTTTTGGCGCTTAATGGAGATAAGGATTGTCAGGTAACGGTGGAAAATCTGGAGTTTATCAAAAAGGGGATTACAGAAAACGGCAACACACAGGTGAAAACCGTTGTCTTCCCGGGATTGAACCACATGTTCCAGACGGCTGTTACGGGAGCTCCTGTAGAGTATTCTGATATTGAAGAAACAATAGCTCCGGCGGTGCTTGAGGAAATTGTCAATTGGTTGAATCAATTGAAATAATATAGGTAGGTCAATAGTTTAAGTAGGTTAGAGCCATTCCGATGTCCCGAAAAACGTTGGAATGGCTCTTTTATTGTGAGTTTTTTTGAGAGTAATCGTTGCATACTGTTGCTTCTCCAGGAAACCGAGTATCAGTGTGATTAGAACAATTGACACTCAGTTTGCATTATTTTGAATTCATCGAACTCACGTTAAAATATGGTTATTCACTTATACATTCTTGGTAATATTAACATTTTATCTCGACTTTAATGTGTCGATTTTACTTTTCCGAAAATTGTCGATTTAAAAATTGCTTATTACAATTGTAAGTATCGCTATCGCAAAGGTACTATTTTTATCGAACGAAACGCAAAAGTCTGGTAAAACTCATAGATACATATCTCATAAGTTCAGCCATGCCCTTTTTCTTGTCAGACCTT
>CAKVCR010000228.1 GCA_934725835.1 uncultured Odoribacter sp. | reverse complement strand
GAATACCACGGTGTGTTCACAGGCAACGTCATTGCACAGCAACGTATGAAGAACATCGGTATCCTCTCCCTGGAAGATGCTGTTTCCTACGGCGTGACCGGTCCGGCCGGACGTGCCTCCGGCTGGAGCTGCGATGTACGCAAGCTGCGGCCCTACGGTGTGTATGACAAGGTAGATTTCAAAGAGATACTTTACGACAAAGGCGACACATTCAACCGTTACATGGTCCGCATGGACGAAATCCTGGAATCGCTCCACATATTGGAGCAGTTGGTAGACAACATCCCTGCAGGCGACTATGCCGTCAAGACCAAACCGATTATCAAATTACCGGAGGGACAATACTACAAGAGCGTAGAGGCAGCCCGCGGAGAGTTTGGCGTATTCATAGAGAGCCATGGAGACAAGAATCCCTACCGTGTCAAATTCCGTTCGCCGGGTCTGACGCTGGTATCGGTGGTCGACCTGCTGGCAAGCCACAACAAGATTGCCGACCTGATTGCCATCGGCGCTTCGCTCGACTATGTGGTACCGGACATTGACAGATAAAAAGAGTAGTAAACAGTAATAACAGTAAACGATATGTTTGATTTTGCAGTTGTAACACATTGGGTTGATGAAACCCTGCGCAATATCCTGCCGGAATCGTGGGTTACCACTACGGAATTCGTTCTCGTCGGAATCTGCCTGCTTATCGCCTATGCAGTGATGGCGCTCGGACTGATTTATGCGGAACGTAAAGTATGTGCCTATTTCCAGTGTCGTCTCGGACCGAATCGTGTAGGACCGTTCGGAATGGTGCAGACCGTAACGGATATGATAAAAATGTTGATAAAAGAAATTATAGAGATAAACCACGTGGACCGGTTCCTGTTCAATCTTGCCCCCTACGTCGTGATTATCGCCTCCCTGCTGGCATTCAGCTGTATCCCCTTTGCCAAGGGGCTGGAAATACTGGACTTCAATGTCGGTATCTTCTTTCTGATTGCCGTATCCTCCATCGGAATCGTCGGGATTCTGCTTGCCGGATGGGCCAGCAACAACAAATATTCTCTGATTGGAGCGATGCGAAGCGGTGCGCAGATGATTAGCTATGAACTGTCAATCGGCCTCTCCATCCTGACGATGGTAGTCCTCACGGGCAGCATGCAATTGTCGACCATCGTAGAGAGCCAGGCAGACGGATGGTTTATTTTCAAAGGACACATCCCTGCATTCATAGCCTTTGTCATCTACCTGATTGCCGGTACGGCAGAGACCAACCGCGGTCCCTTCGACCTCCCGGAGGCAGAGTCGGAACTGACAGCAGGTTACCACACCGAATATTCCGGTATGCATTTCGGATTCTTCTATGTAGCAGAGTTCGTAAACATGTTTATCGTAGCATCTGTTGCCACCACCCTGTTCTGGGGGGGGTGGATGCCGCTGCATATACCGGGCTGGGAATCCTTCAACATGGCGATGGACTACATTCCGCCCATCCTGTGGTTCTTGGGCAAAAGCGCCGTCATGGTATTCATCATCATGTGGTTCAAGTGGACGTTCCCCCGTCTGCGTATCGACCAGCTACTGACACTTGAATGGAAATACCTGTTGCCTATTAACCTGTGCAATCTGTTTCTGATGGTATTTGTCGTAGTATTCAAATTACATTTTTAAGCCTTTGAATTATGAGAAGTACACAACAATATTTCAGCGATTTCTTCACCGGTCTGGGTTCCTTGCTGAAAGGCATGCGAATCACCCTTGGAGAATTCTTCACTCCGAAAGTGACGGAATGTTATCCGGAAAACCGTGCTACCCTGAAGATGTTCGACCGTTTCCGCGGCGACCTGACCATGGTCCACAATGAAAACAACGAACACCGGTGTGTAGCCTGCGGTATCTGCGAAATGAACTGCCCCAACGGCACCATCCACGTGGAATCGCGCATGGAAGAGACGGAGGACGGCAAAAAGAAAAAGGTGCTGGTGCGCTATATGTACGACCACGGCAGCTGCATCTACTGCCAGCTGTGCGTAAGGAACTGCCCGCACCACGCCATCGAGTTTGTGCCGACCTTTGAGCACGCAGTCTTCACCCGAGAGAAACTGATAGAACAATTAAACCGGCCGGGTTCAAAACTTGCCGAAAAGTAATAAAATTTAGTATTATGGAAATGACTTTACCCAAAGTGGTCTTTTTGTTTCTGGCGACGGTGATTGTTGTCTTTTCAATACTGACCGTGACGACAAAAAGAATCCTACGTTCGGCAACCTACCTGCTATTCGTATTGTTTGCCACAGCCGGAATCTATTTTGAACTGAACTACTCCTTCCTGGGAGCGGTGCAGCTGACCGTATATGCCGGAGGTATCATCGTACTGTATGTATTCTCCATCCTTCTGACCAGCTCGGACAACCAAAAAGTGGAGAAAATCAAGAACAGCAGATACTTTGCCGGAATCGTATCAGCCATTGCAGGCGCAGCCATCTGTATTTTCATCACACTGACCCACTCGTTTCCCGTGTCGCATTTCACACCGGGAGAGCTGAATCAGAAAGTGCTTGGAACAGCACTGATGGGAACAGACAAATATCAGTACCTGCTGCCTTTCGAGGCAATCAGCGTATTGCTTTTAGCATGTATCATCGGAGGTATCTTAATTGCACGTAAACGTTAATGATTTGAAGCTATGGAAATAACAATGGAATATTACCTGATTATCAGCACCATCATGTTCTTCGCAGGCATCTACGGATTCATCACCCGCCGCAACATGCTGGCTGTCCTGATTTCCATCGAGTTGATTCTAAACTCTGTGGACATTAATTTCGTGGCATTCAACCGTTTCCTATATCCCGAGCAGATGGAAGGACTCTTCTTCACACTGTTTGCAATCGGCATTTCTGCCTGTGAAACGGCTGTGGCAATTGCCATCATCATCAATGTATACCGGAATGTACGCAACATTCAGGTGAAGAATCTCAACAAACTACAAGATTAAGACTATGGAATATACAATACTAATTCTCGTACTGCCGCTACTCACCTTTTTGGGGCTCGGACTATTCGGGATGAGACTACGCCCGACAGTGGCAGGTTGCATAGGCTCGCTCTCGCTGGCTGCGGTGACGTTGCTTTCGTATCTGACAGCAGGAATATATTTCACGTCGCCCCGTGTGGATGGTGCATTTGCAAAATGGCTGCCATACCATTTCGAATGGCTGCATTTTACCGACAAACTACAAATTGACCTCGGCATACTGCTCGACCCCATCTCCGTGATGATGCTGGTTGTGATAACCACTGTATCGCTGATGGTGCACATCTATAGCCTCGGCTATATGGAAGGAGAACGCGGATTTCAGCGTTACTACGCATTTCTGTCGCTCTTTACCTTCTCGATGTTGGGACTTGTGGTTGCCCCCAATATCTTCCAGATGTACATCTTCTGGGAGCTGGTGGGAGTCTCCTCATACCTGCTTATCGGTTTCTACTACACAAAACCCGAAGCCATCGCCGCTTCCAAAAAGGCATTTATCGTGACCCGCTTCGCCGACCTCGGCTTCCTGCTGGGAATACTGCTATTATCCTACTTTACGGGCACATTCGACTTTGATGTACTCACCTCCGGAGATACGTCCGTATTTGCCAATGCAGCCGGAGTAACCTTTATGGGAGCCTCCGTCATGAGCTGGGCACTTGCCCTTATCTTCATCGGAGGCGCCGGTAAATCAGCCATGTTCCCGCTGCACATCTGGCTGCCGGATGCGATGGAAGGTCCGACCCCCGTGTCGGCATTGATTCACGCAGCGACCATGGTCGTTGCCGGCGTATTCCTGGTGGCACGGCTTTTCCCGCTATATATACTGGCGGCACCCGAAGTGCTGGTCGGCATTGGCTATGTAGGTGCTTTCACCTCCCTATATGCGGCGGTTGTAGCCTGTGTACAGACAGACATCAAGCGTGTGCTTGCCTTCTCCACAATCTCGCAAATCGGTTTTATGATGGTTGCCTTAGGCGTATCCGGCATGGGAGGACATGCAGGGACAGGCTATATGGCCTCCATGTTCCATCTGTTTACGCACGCCATGTTCAAGGCATTGCTGTTCTTAGGCGCCGGCGCTATCATCCATACAATCGGCAGCAATGATATGAGACGTATGGGAGGTCTGCGGAAATATATGCCTTTTACGCATATAACATTCCTGATTGCCTGCCTGGCACTTGCCGGCATACCTCCGTTCTCCGGATTTTTCAGTAAGGACGAGATTCTGGCAGCTACCTTTGCCTTTGCTCCCCAATTCGGTGTGTTCATGAGCTTTGTAGCGGGATTGACAGCCTTCTACATGTTCCGGTTGTACTACAACATCTTCTGGGGAACACCTGCCGAATACGAGCATGCTCCGCACGAAGCCCCCAAGACCATGACCATACCGTTGATGATCCTGGCGGGTATTACGCTGATTGCCGGATTCATTCCATTCGGTCAATTCGTCAGCAGCGACGGTCAGCCGTACACCATCCATCTGGACATGACGATTGCCGCCACCAGCGTTGTCATCGCACTACTGGCTATCGGTATCGCCACCTTCTTCTACAAATCGGCATGCGATATACCGGAACGCCTGTTGAACATGTTCCCCCATCTGCACAAAACGGCATACCACCGTTTCTATATGGACGAGTTCTACCTGTTTATCACGAAACGCATCATATTCAACTGTGTATCGCGTCCGTTGGCATGGTTTGACCGTCACATCATTGACGGCGCACTAAACGGAATGGCAAGCGTCACACAGCGTGTTTCCTATGCTATCCGCGGTTTGCAGTCCGGTCAGATTCAACAGTACGCTATTGTATTTCTGTTGGGAACG
>CAKVCR010000227.1 GCA_934725835.1 uncultured Odoribacter sp. | reverse complement strand
TGGAATCGTCTGGCAGCAGAATGCGGATTAAGCCGGAGCGCACAGGAATATATGCGGCCGGCCTTCTCGCTGGCTCTCGAAGAATAATCTAATTCGTCATCGCTGAGGTCGTCGTGGCCAACGATACCCGTGCCATTATCATCGCCACGGCCACCAATTTGCTACAGTGGCAGGGACTGACCATCATTGAACGCGGCAAAGCAACAAGGCTATACTGGAGACCAAAAACCGGAACGGACAACGCAATGTGGCACCGGAAACCTTTGGCGAAAATCGCCAAAGGTTAAAGTGTTATGAACTGCGACAGTCTTCATGAGACACGCTATACTCTAAATCAAAAAGGATGTGGCAAGCATGGCGAGAACCGAAGAATACTATCTGTCAAAAGGATTTGATTTTCCCACGGCCAAGTATTACGCAAACGGGCGTCGCAAAATCGTGAGCGTAACGCCGAATGATGATTTTTCGCTGACACTCGGATTTGATAACGGCGAACGCCGGCTATTGGACATAAAGCCCATGCTTGTGAAAGGAACGGCGTTTGAGCCGCGCTGTGACATTACCAATTTCAAAAGAGTATATCTGGATGCACAGCATTGTGTATCATGGGACATTAATCCTACCGTGGACAGTGAAACGGTTTGGAATAACAAGGTTGATCTTTGCTCAGATAGCTGCTATATTGACAGCGTTCCGATGGGAGGGACTACCCGTGCCTGAAAATGCGCCGCTATCATTGATATGCTGATTGAACGGCGTCACAACCAAGGTATGACACAGAAAGAACTAGCTGAAGCCGCATCTCTTACCCTAAGCGTTATTGCAAGGCTTGAGAGCAAGAGAGCAATGCCCCAACTCGACACTCTGATGAAAGTTGCCGAGGCACTGGGGTGTGACTTGAAACTGGTCGAATTGCGATAATTCTAAGTATATTTCTAATTCTCACTACGAAAATTAAAAGTACACTTTCAATTGCCTGCACTGGGCTTTTGATGACTTTCGCCAGTCATTTCACACATTAAACATCAATTACTATAAAAGGCTCGATACCGTAAGGTATCGGGCTTTTTACATGGCCGACATCCCTCTTATATTTCAAATTATCATTAAAACAGCAATTCTCCAAGTCCTTTAAAAGTTTTATATTGGAGAGTAATCATCTTTTTTGCGTTATATAAATTGCACAATAATCCCCTGCGCATTTTGTCGTTTTGTCGAATTTTTTGGATATGTACTTCTTTTTTGCAGAAATGTGTCATAACAAGCGCCTCGGTACATATTATAATGATAGATAGCTTATCAAAAACGGATTCTTTTCAGGTTAATTTCGCAAAAATGGCATTTTGACAGGAGACTATACTTTATGATATACCGCCAGGCTGGACAATTGAGCAAACGTGATATCCTTGCTAATAAGTTGATTTGTCCACAAGGATATGAGAAAAACTACAAAGCTGCATCATATGACATTACTCCTACCGCAATCGCCATGTCTACCCGCTCTGGTATGCTTGAAACTGTATTTGTAGACCGGAAAAAGCTTTACCAAAACGAACATTACATTTACGTACATCCAAAGGACAGTGTACTAATTATTAGTAACGAATTCATTCGTGTTCCTGCTAATATTGCCGGCTACATTTCCTCAAGAGTTTCAAATGTTGCACGGGGCTTTGGACATATTTGCACAACAATTGATCCCGGCTGGAATGGAGCTGTTCTTATTGCTTTAAGCAACCCAACAAACAAGCCCATCCGCATTGAAGTCGGCATCAATGGGAAAAAATCCTACCCTCTGGCAACCATGACCTTTCACTATCTATCAAGAAAAGTTTTTGTGAAATCAGAACACGGAAGCATGCGATTAGATTTGCTGGAAACAAATGCATACTTCAATAAGAAAGGACTTCGCTCCGCGCTCAGAAAGCTATTTTTCCGGAAAAGACGTATATATACAGACGCTTTTTTTGACTATATCGATGCGCATAAAGACGTATTAAATAGTGCCGATGGTTGGAATTGTTTTCTCGACGAATTTAGCCGCTTTACAGGGGAACATTCTAAGGCTTTTGTCAAGAGAGATTCTTGGATTAAAAGTGTCTTTAGGTGGTTTGAGACTTACCGCGTTGCCATCGGCGTATGTATTGGGATCATATGCGTTCTCTTTTCTTTACTGTGTGCACTGGGGCTGTTATCAGGTGAACAAATCAAATTAATTCAGTCGATTTTTGATTTTTTACGGGGCGTAAAAGAATAAGGAGCTTAGTTATGGTTGAAGATAGAAATAGTGCACGGCATAATATGCTCAATCTTATGATGCAACATGAGGAATTCATTGTGATTGGGCTTACCGGTCGAATTGGATCCGGTTGCTCAAGAGTTGCTAAAGTCCTCAGTTCTTCTTTTAAGGACTTAAATCTTCCTGTTATTACGCCAGGCTGTCAGGGCCTCACCGATGATACAGCGCGCGACAGAAGAATCCTTCGTCGATATGTAAGTGCACACTGGGTAAAATTTGATATAATACGTGTACGCACTGCGATTACAAGTTTCTTGCTATCCAACGGAAATATGAGATCATTTTTGCTATATGTAATTGATAATAGTAAGAAGCCCGATCTCAGCAAGGTTTATCGGGAACTTTATGAAAAGCTATGTGAGGAGTTTCATATAACCGAAGAATTTAAAAAGGAAATAGCAGAAGCAAGAAAAACAGACAACAATTCAGAAAAAAAGCAATATTTAATTGATAGCATTAAATGGCTTAAGGAAAACAAGATAAATGCGGAGGAATATAAAAGCGGTGAAAGCTGCACCAATATCAATGGTCTTGAATATCTCAAGCAAATAGCAAAGCGGTATGAAGATACCAATAAGCGTCTAGATGAAGAAGTCAGCCGCTATATTGGGGGACTTGAAGACAAATTAAGCCTATTCTCTATCCGAGCTGCATCTGCATACATTCTTCAGTTTGAAGGAATGAAAACTCTTATAGAACGGCTGCAAATTGTAAACAAAAGTCTCGACTATGAGACTGAACATAATAGCAGAGATCAATCTGCCTGTGAGTCTAACGAAGAGAATATTGGGCAACTGCAGGGCAATCATGATACCGAACTTCAAACTTATTTTGAAAAATATCTACTTGTACACGATATTCTTCCTGCATTAAGTAACGTATTGCGCGACTATGTAAAGAAACAAGGGAAATCTTACACTGAATTATTTCAAAAATTTGGGAATTACATCCGTTTTTATGGAGAAATTCCATCAACCACGTTAGAAAAACACAAGAAACCTAAAAATGCAAAATTGAATCTACGCAGGGGAAAAAGCCTAAATGAGACGAAAGAAGAAGTCAAAGATATTTTTGCGCTCCCAAGAAAGATTAATCAATTCATAAAAGTACTACGCCATCCTTTCGGCAAAGTAGCGTGTAGGCCAGTCCGCGTAGTAATCGACTCAATAAAAAATCCATTTGAAGCAATGTATCTGCGTCAGCGTTACTCCGCGTTTTACTTGTTCGCTGTTTCAACAAATGAGCAGATTCGCATTAATCGGCTTTTGAAAGAGCGAGATAAGCAGATGACCATGCAAAAAATACTTATTGATGGTTGGGCCGAGTCTGCAAACGTTGGAAGGAAGATTTATTTAGATGGCAAAGATTTCAAATTAGATGAAGGAAGTGACGAGAAAGCGTTCTATGACGCTGTTAATACAACAGAGTTTCCATACAAAGATGAAGTCAGAATAACAGCATATGAAACAAATCAACAACAATACTATTTGCAGGATGTCCCCGCAAGCATAGAAGCTGCCGATGTTTTTATTAATAACAATTACTCAAGCGATGCCGAGATACCAAATCAAGAGCTCGTTTGGACGCTTGTAAGAAATATCTCTCTTATTATGTTTCCTGGGCTTCTCCTGCCAACACCTCTTGAGCGTTGTATGCAGATCGCTTTTTCGGCAAAAGGTAACTCAGGGTGCTTATCTAGACAAGTTGGCGCTGTAGTTACTGATAAAGATTATAATATTCTTTCTGTTGGTTGGAATGATGTCCCATGTGGAGATATTTCATGTGCGAGAAAGAATATTATTGACCTGTGTAAAAGAGAGGACATTCAAGCTTACTCGGACTTTGAATTAAATGATGAAAAATTCAGGGAAAGACTTAAACGGTTTGATTATAAGAACTCGGATCTAGGGAAAAAACTTCGAGGTCTTCCTGCGCGCTACTGCTTTAAAGATGCACATCAGGACACAAAGAACCCTATGCGTTCGCGGGCCATGCACGCCGAGGAAAAGGCACTCTCTGCTTGCGGGGATCAAGCAGTTGGCGGATCTTTGTTTACCACTTCAAGCCCATGCGAAATGTGTTCAAAGAGCGCAAAAAATCACCAGATCAAAAACATCTATTATGTCGAGCTATATCCAGGAATATCCGAATCAAACTATAGCCATTCTGGTGATATGGACAACCGTGCAACACATCACTTATTCACAGGCGCAGTCGGCCGAGCATACATGCAGATGTATACTCCAATAATGCCACAGAAAGACGTACTGGCTTGCTTGGACATTGGCTGGCCTTGGGTAAATAGTAAGATTTCTGATACTGATGCAAAAAAAGTATCGACACCAAACCAAACAACAGACCCAAATAACAAGGCTGTTGTTACAATCCCCGATACTACCCATACTAGTACGGATGATAATTCAACAAACAAGAACGGATAAGTATAAATCTTACAGCACTACAACAAAAAGGCTCGATACCGCAAGGTATCGGGCCTTCTCTATTACACACTAAGGAGGATCAACATGCACGCACAACGAATGCCGCCGCATATTACCACCCCCTTTGATGATTCCGCCGCCATGCGGC
>CAKVCR010000226.1 GCA_934725835.1 uncultured Odoribacter sp. | reverse complement strand
GTACGGCATACACCGTTGCATCTTTCTGATAGAAAACTATAGCCATGCTTATATTTTAATTTTATTTCACGTGAATCAATACGCAAAGATAACATTTTCATCATGAATACACTACAACGCAGAAAGATTTTAAAAAAAACGGGACCTTTAACAGGTCCCTAACAAAATATTTTTTTATAAATCAACGATTTATACTACTCCATATAAAGCTTCAATTCCTTTGTTTTATCCTCTAATTGTACTTCTACGCTCTTCATTCCTGTCGCAGAAACATAATTCACAGTATAAGTTTGGTTCTTCTTCAACATAAACGTTAACACATCATTCATATCCTGAGTCGGACCGGCAGTACGCCCACCACCCATTTGCAATTTACCATGAAACACATCCAAATTCGTTGCCACACGGTCATCGGACTGTTTGTCATGTTTTTTATCCTTAAAAGCCATCACACGCAAAGCAACATGTTCGCCATCCTTGGCAATTGCAGAATAATGTGCTTTATACAAATCTGTGTAGCGATCTGTTACATTTTCAGCGTAAACATAGCGGATATTTTCATCCCAAACTAACGGGAATGAAATTCCTGTCGGCTTAAATGATGAAGCATAAATAGCTTTATCAGAATCATCCTTTACAGCCTGACCAGCATCTGCAAAAAACCAGGCATTATCCAACTGTCCCGGGAAATAATATTCAGTAAAATACCATTTGCCATCAGCCCATACTTCCGTCCAATTATGATTACCGCGTTCATCATGCCAATTAGGAGTTCCAGCAACACGCGAAGGGATACCAACTGCACGGAAAGCGTCTGTCAACAAAATTGACAAACCGGTACACGATGCCATATGTTGACGCATTGATTCAAATGGAGCCTGATCCGGTTTTTCACGCTTGGTATTATAATCCACAACAACCTCATCCCGAATATTTCTATTCACAGAATCTATTGCCTCAAAAATATTAGTACACTTTGCTACATATTTACTGAAACGTTCATAAAATTCCTTTCTCCATGATTCACGTTTTTCATTCAAACTCACATATGGCAATACCTCATTCAAGAAAATACTATCAGGGATAGCCTTTGCCCACGCAAACTGTTCCCGAGCCTGATATGCATAAGACGCATTTTCCAATAAGAACTCAGCACTCAAACTCTGCAAATCTCTTTCCGGCATATATGCAATCAGAAACGCCATCCCTTCCTTTTGGTTTCCTGGAGCATCTTTCAAAGCTTTTTCCAATTCAACCACATTGATTCCAGCTTTTTCAAAAGCCTTATCCAACAACAAATGATACTTTTCCGGCACACCGGCATACTTCCCTTCCGTGCAAGCAAAACAACACACGGCAACAAACAATAAAATGTACTTCATCTCTATTTTTTATCACTAAAATATTTCATAAACTGCGCTCTTTCATAACGTTCTGCATGATCTGCATCTGCATACGTCATCATACCTCTAAATTCATCAACTGTTTTAAATCCTTTATTATCCATCCAGTTACTGATTGTTTCATTCAGTGAACGAATAACCCCTAAACCTTTTTCATACAGTACAGAACAAACCTGAACAGCTCCTGCACCAGCCAACAACACTTTTATAGCTGCTTCTCCCGAATGCACTCCGGTCGAAGTACAAAGCTCCAGTTTTTTATCTTTTCCGCACAATATTCCTGTCCACCTCAAAGTTGTCCGCAACTCAGCCTCCGTACTAAAAACAGAAGCCGACCCCATAGTCATTTTTTCTATATCGATATCAGGCTCATAAAAACGATTGAATATCGTTACAGCATTGGCGCCATATGCCTTCAACTTGCTGATAAATGCTGGCAAATTTGTAAAATAGGGACTGATTTTTATAATAATCGGAATATTCACCACTGACTTCACATGCTTTATAATGGCATAATACAATGCTTCTACTCTTGCACTTTCAACAAATTCATTCGTTGGCAAAATAAAAGCATTCAACTCCAAAGCATCCACCCCCGCTTTTTCCAATTCACAGGCAAAATTAATCCATTCTCCATCATCCAAACAACTGATACTACCAATGACAGGAATATTCAACTTTTCTTTAGCCTTTCTGACAAAATCAATGTAATGCTGAATAGTATTGGCCCGTGTATAATGCTGAATATAATCCGTAGCCTCCGGATACCCTTCACCATCCAACCTGTGAGACGCCTCTCTATTAATCTGTTCTTCAAAAATAGATTTCAAGATTACTGCTCCAACACCATTGGCAGCCATTTCTTCCAGTTTCCCCAAGTCGGCAGTCAAACCGCAACTACCTGCAATAATCGGACTTTGCAATTCCAATCCGATAAATTTAGTCTTTAAATTTGCCATACTATATAAAGTTTATGTGTTGATTCATCATTTATTATACACCCTTTCACCAAAAATAGAACTTCCGATACGTACAAGTGTACTCCCTTCTTCTACCGCCAGTTTATAATCGCCGGACATTCCCATCGACAACTCACAGAAATCATTATTGCCATAAAAAAAACTGTCTCGCAAACGTATAAAAATATCATGCAAATGACGGAATTCCAAACGCACCTTTTCATTATCATCAGAATTCGTTGCAACCCCCATAACTCCTACAATACGAATATGAGACATCTTTCTATATTCTTCACCGGACAACAAAATCTCTGCCTCTTCCTCCGTCATTCCGGATTTTGTTTCTTCCTCTGCAATGCGAAATTCAAGCAAACAATCAATGACACGTTCATTCTTGATTGCCTCATTCTCGATTTTCTGCAACAATTTCAAACTATCAACAGAATGAATCAGCGAAACAAAAGGAGCTATATACTTCACATTTTTCACCTGCAGCTGACCTATCATATGCCACTTAATATCTTTAGGTAACACACTGTACTTCGCAGCCATTTCTTGTGGCCGATTTTCGCCAAACACCCTCTGTCCACCGGCATATGCTTCCTCTATGTATTCTACAGGCTTTGTTTTAGAAACAGCCACCAAACACACATTTTCCGGAAGTGTTGCTACTATATCTTTAATTTTTTCTTGAATACTCATTTTAGTATAACCTCCAATAATTAATAACAAAAGCCTTATACTCCAATAAAACCTTTATACTGCAAATATATAGCAAAATAACAAATCCCAACAAAAAATCAGAACACTTTTCCGATTCATCTTTAATTTCTATCTTCGCACAACGAAAACAAAGAATAAATGTCAAGATATTTTATTGAATTAGCATACAATGGCAGCAGTTATCATGGTTGGCAAATTCAACCCGGAGCACCTACAATACAAGAAGAACTGAATAAAGCATTGTCTACACTACTCCGCCAAGACATCTGTGTTGTCGGAGCCGGACGCACAGATACCGGAGTCCATGCATCTTTTTATATTGCACATTTTGATACGGAAATCCCGATTCCCCAAACAGAACAGTTAGTCTATAAACTCAACCGACTGACAGGCAATGGCATTGCAATCTCGCGCATCTACCCTGTTTCCACTGAAATGCATGCACGTTTTTCTGCTATTTCGCGAACATATAAGTATTATATAAACAAGTGGAAAGACCCTTTCTCCTACGATTTCGCATGGAAAGTACATCCACTACCGGATATTCATCTCATGAACAATGCCTGTAAAGTTTTATTCGATTATACTGATTTTACCAGTTTTTCTAAACTACATACAGACGTAAAGACCAACAACTGCACCATAATGGAAGCATATTGGGAAGACACTGGCAAGCAACTGATTTTTACAATCAAAGCCAATCGTTTTCTGCGTAATATGGTACGTGCCATTGTCGGTACAATGCTAGAAATCGGACAAGGAAAAATCACCGAAAAGGAGTTGCGCACAATCATTGAGTCTAAAAACCGATGTAATGCCGGCACCTCCGTTCCCGGACACGCACTATTCCTTTGTGATATAGAATACCCCACTAACTTAGAAACAATATCGGAATCATGAAGCAGATCATTATTCTTTTTATTTTTATTCTTTCCTCTTTTTTGCCGGGAAAAGCGTTTACACTATCCAAGGATGCAGAAATTAGCATTTTAACATGTTCTCCGGGAGCTGAACTATATTCTCTTTTCGGTCACACAGCAATACGTGTGTATGATCCACAAGCTAATTTCGACCAAATATTCAACTACGGTACATTTGATTTTCAAACTCCTCATTTCTATTTGAAATATGCACAGGGATTATTACCCTATCAACTGACACATACATCATTTGACCGTTTTATGTATACGTATAAATATGAGGAACGCTCTGTTTACTCCCAACGTCTGCGGTTAGATTCACTACAAAAACAACAGCTTTTTAATCTTCTCTTAGAAAATTATCGACCGGAAAATCGTTCCTATCTTTATAATTTCCTATTTGACAACTGTACAACACGCAGTCGCGACATTCTGCAAAAAAGTCTGCCGACTGAAATCAACTGGAACACACCCGAACAGCATAAAAACTTTTGGAATCTTCTAGATGAATATCTTTATGCCTCCCCATGGGTGCAATGGGGCATTCATACTATTCTTGGACAAAGGGGGAATCGCGAAGCTACCACATTCCAATACATGTTTCTTCCGGACTATCTCATGTACGGACTGAAAACTGCAACACTTCAACAACAGCGCTTGGCTGATGACATCGAAATTCTCTACAAAGCTCCCCAACAAGAATTAACAACCCCTTGGTATTTGTCCCCATTGTTTATATTTAGCATAAGTACACTGCTTGTCATCTCTTTACTTTGGACAACCAAAAATATTCTACTACTCAATATTATCTCTTTGATAATGTTTCTTTTCTCTGCAATTGTCGGTATTTTGATAGTCTTCCTCGGATGATTTACAGCACATCCCATC
>CAKVCR010000225.1 GCA_934725835.1 uncultured Odoribacter sp. | reverse complement strand
CGTCATATCAGTCTGATAAGCTGTATAATTACCGGACATGTCGACCATCACTGTAGTACCATCCCTCAAGCGTATTCCACTTGCACCCAAAGGACCAGAAGGATGGACTCCCGCTCCTCCCAATGCAAAATCGAAAGGAGAAACAACATCTGCATTATCTCCGACCAACAAACTCCCCATAAATATATCCATATTAGCCCCAAAAGCACGGAAATATCCTAATGAACCATGGGTTCGCATACATTTTTCTATTTCGATTTGCAATTCGATATCCGTCATTCCGGCTCTGTAATACGACGGGATTTCACGATAAACAGCCTCATGTATCCGCGCAGAAATTCGCATTTGCTCTATTTCCCAAGGCGTTTTCATCATACGTAATTTGCGCATCATGGAAGATGCGTTATCTGTTTCTGAAGAAGCAAATACATTCTGCAAACGCATATATTCATTATAAGGCAATTCATCCCCTTCTAATAATAGACGTTTAGGTATTGCCAACCCTAGATGCCGAAACAGATCCGGCATTTGCTCCGGTTTCCGTATTTCATGCACATAAGGTATGGAAATAAAAGTCTTACGTTTTAAAAAACAATGAGGCTCTCCTTCCAACGGCAAATAGAAGTAACCGTTAAATACCTGTCCGGAGACATAATACAAATTCATGTTCATATGCAAAAGACAGCCATCCGCATTCATTTCGCGCATTGCCCGCTGCATCCTACTCCATTTCAACTCTAACTCATTGGTCATAACCTTGTATTTTACGAACTAAAACTCCCAAATCATACTAATCAACAACATGACATTCAAACCCGACACAATTGCTCCTAACAGATACAACACCCACTTGGTCGCAAAACGATTCTTATATTTCCCCATCACTTTTTCTGAAGAAGTCAGGTAAACTTGCAAAAAGATAGTTATCGGCAACTGAACACTCAATACCATTTGAGAATATATCAAACCCATAAACGGATTCGACACCAGCATGATAATCAATAATGCTATAAGCAATGACAACAATACCCCCCAACGCGAATGACTGTCTTTAATATCATAGGATTCCTTATAAATACCGGCAAAAATCGAACCAGCAGCCATCCCAGAGGTAATTGTCGAAGCAATTCCGGCAAAGAGTAACGCTACTGCAAATATAACAGCAGCATTATTACCCAACAGCGGATGTAACAAAGCACTGGCATCCTGCAACTCATTTATTGAAGTTCCATTTTTAAAAAAAGTAGCCGCAGCCAATAAAATCATGGCACTATTAATTGCCCAACCTATCAGCATGGACAACAAGGTATCCCAAAACTCATAACGCAACTGTTTCTGTACAACTTTTTCATCCTCCAAATTCCATTGACGACTCTGGATAACCTCCGAATGCAAGAAAAGATTATGAGGCATTACCACAGCTCCCAACACACTCATAATTACGACCATTGAACCTTTAGGGAACGACGGGGTTACCCAAGCTCTAGCTGCCTCTCCCCATTCGATATTTACCAACGAAAGCTCGTAAATAAACGACAGACCGATTATAGAAACGAAAGCTATAATCCAACGCTCTATTATTCTATACGAATTGGTAAACAACATAATAACAACAAACGCACTCACCGTAATAGCTCCTAGTCTCACTGGAACATTAAATAACATTTCCAATGCTATTGCGCCTCCTAATATTTCAGCTAACGAAGTTGACACAGATGCTCCCATTGCAGTCCACAACATCGAACGGGCATACCGAGGCTTAATATACGTCATTGCTGCCTCTGACAGACACAAACCGGTAACAATCCCCAAATGAGCCACATTGTGCTGCAAAATAATCAACATTATTGTTGAAAGCGAAACCATCCATAGCAACGCATAGCCATAATCGGCTCCCGCAGCCAGATTAGATGCCCAATTCCCCGGATCTATAAAACCGACAGTCACCAATAAACCGAGACCGATATACTTCAATATTTCCAAACCTCCCAACCGAGGATGATGTTTAGCTGTTCCCAGAGAACGCTTAATAAATTCGAACATACAATTATCAATTCTGTTTTAATAATTTAACTACTTGAATAGGATGATGTTCATCAATTGTAATGGATGTCTTCTGCACAAACACAAAACCATATTTGGGTGCCAACGTCTGCAATAGAATAAGAGTCTCAACAGTAACAGCATTACACACCACAACCCCACTCGGGAACAACACTTCAGAAACAATCTTCAGTATTTGTTCTAATTTTCCTCCATGTCCACCGATAAATACAGCATCGGGCAGAGGATAAACAGACAAATCTTGTTGCGTAAAATCACCTATCACCGCTTCAATTCCCGGCACACCGAACCGATGCGTATTCTGCTCCATCAGCTCCCGACCTTCCTCTCGAATTTCAAAAGCAGTCACACTGAGATGCGGAAACTGTAACTTAGCCTCAATCGAAACAGAGCCAGTACAAAAACCTACATCCCAAAAACTCTTCCGGTTATGTAAATCCAACATACTCAAGGTCAACAGGCGAATCGGCATTTTCGTTATCATTTTTGCCCTACCATTCAGTAGATGGTATCCGGTTTCTGGAATACCAAACGGTCGTTTTTTTATAGATGTCTGTCTTAATATCAAACAATTCGGGCTCTCAAACATTGTTTGCCGGACCTCCTCCAAAGCCATATCCCTAACCCTCTCATCTGAGTTTCCCAATAGTTCTCCCACTGCCATCCGGTAGTTGTCATATCCATATTCCAACATTCGTTCCGCTATGGCTGTCGGTGTGTGCGTACGGTCCGTCAGCACTCCGATTTTAGCTTTTCCTTCAATTAAAACACGGTCGAACTCATGCCAAGGACGTCCGGTCAGAGAAACTATACTCATATCGTGATAAGGCATCACCAAACGATGTGCCAATATCTGCAATGAATTGAAATACGGATATATGATTATCTCGGCATGAGGCAATCGTTTCTGTATCGTAGTCGCAAAGCCAAAAAACAATGGATCACCGGAAGCAAAAACAACAATCTCCTGCAAACCGTCATATTGAGCGAAAACATCATCCAACGGGACAGTTATATCAATCCACTGATACTCCTCCGGCAAATATCTTTCTACCAATTTATAATGTCTTTTCCCTCCGGAAAATATATGATGTCCGGCTATCAGCTTTACCTGATCGCTAGAGAATTCTCGCTGTCCGTTATCGTCAACTCCTATAACATAGAATTTACTCATGCCGCTACATTATATTTTCTAAAGATCTCTTCCCGGTAACAACTGCACTGCATCGTCAAAACAAAGAATAGCATTCACTATTGTTGCAGCCAGATTGCTTCCTCCTTTCCTGCCTTCTATAATCACTTTCGGAAGTCCGATAAAAGACTTCAGCATATATTTTGATTCCCGTACATTTACAAAACCGACCGGTGCTCCTACTACTCCCACCGGATTGGCTTTACCACGCCTCATCAGACTGCACAACTCCATTAAAGCCGTTGGAGCATTTCCAAATACATAAAGAGCCTCCGGATGTTCCTCTACGGCCAATCGGACACCCGCCTGCGTACGGGTGATATTCATTCGATGTGCCATTTCAGCAACACGTATATCGTTCAAATAACACTTCACCTCAATACCCAGACGCTCTAGTGCTCCTTTTCGGATACCCGAAGCAGCCATCGTCACATCTGTAATAATCGTCCTTGCCCGACCACTGCTCAAAGCCTCATATATTGTTTCGACAGCCTTATTATCTGCATAAAATATATTTTCCATATCAAAATCCGCTGTCGTATGAATGGCATGCAACAGAACCCATTTGCAATCCAATGGTATGTCCGGATTTTTCAATTCTGAAGCAATCGTTCTAAAACTACGAATCATGATTTCCTGTCCCACTTTATGATTGCCTGCAACAGGGTCGTGATAATAACCACGAGGAGTTATAAATCTGTTATTCCACTGATAAGATTGGCTATTACCTATCAATACAACAGTAAACATGTCTACTTCTTCCGGATCAAATTCTTTTAGGGTTGTCACTACAACAACCTCCTCCTCTCTTCCTGCCTGCCGAACATAACCCACCGGTGTTGACTCCGAACGATGGGACAAAAAAATCTCTTTCAAGCGATATAGTTGCCAATATCTACCCTCACTTTTAGGATTGTAAATGGCTGTAACAAAATCAGCGATGGCAGCTGCCTCTATACGTCTCTCTATTTTCTCCCACGGTGTAAGTAAGTCTGATAGTGATATCACACAAAAATCATGACCGACAGGTGCCCCCAACAGAGCTGCTGCTTTCTGAAAAGCACTGATTCCGGGCAACACCTCTATTTCAACATCAGAGTTTCGTTCCCTCTTCATTTCCCACACCAAAGGAGCCATCCCATATATACCTGCATCTCCGGAACTGACCACACAGACAACATTCCCTTGTTCTGCATATTCGAATGCCATTTCTGCTCTCTCGCGCTCCTTGCGCATACCGGTATCAACACATTCCGCACCCTCCTTTATGATGGTTCGGATAAATGCAAAATAATACTTATACCCGACAACGACATCAGCCTCTGACAGCACCTTGCACACTGCCGGTGTGATATCAGACTCGCTTCCGGGTCCTATACCCGCAACATATATCTTACCTGTTTCCATTTCCTATAGTTTCATCTTTTTGGCAGGTTTCCTGACTTACCCCCGTTGAGTGGCCTTCCCATCCTTCCAGATCCCCTTTTTCCGACAAGCAACAAACATTGTTATCGACCAAAACAAGGACAAAAATAATACAAAATGCTATTAATCCAAATAAACCCCACATCCTATCAAAAAGACACATATCAAGCTCTTAATAAAATTTCATCGTTTTGTTTTCAGTAAATCAGATAATTATTACTTTTGCGCTCGCTAATGGTTTACAT
>CAKVCR010000224.1 GCA_934725835.1 uncultured Odoribacter sp. | reverse complement strand
GGTGAAAGGAGGTAGCAAAGAACAACGTACAACGTTCTATACATCCTATTATTATGCCCTGCAGACGCCAGCAATTTCATCTGATGCCAACGGTAATTACAAAGGTCCAGACGGCGAAATACATAGTGCTACGCAACATACACATTATCTAGTGAATCCTAATTGGAGTTCTCTACGGGATATCCCCCCTATATTTGTTATGACCCAAAAGAAAAGAGTGCGAGATATTCTAAAGTCCTCCCAATATGATGTCCGCTTTACAGAGCAACAGACAGATACAAACCTTATTAATTTTTCTGCTGCCAATTGTCAATACATACTTACAGCTATCGGATTTTCTGCTTCAGAAGCGTCCAATAGTCATCTGCAATTGGGAATACCTTCTTTTGAAAAAATTGTAATTCGTACGGCACCTGATAAACGATTTGTCATCACGACCAACAAAGAGGTTGACAATCATACCTATATTGACGAAGTATTGTTGAATAAAAACAAATTAGATCGCTCTTGGATTAGCATGGAAGAAATTATGAAAGGAGGAAAACTGAACTTTACACTGAACAACAAATAAAAGCAAAAAAATATACGATCTTTGTTTAATGTTAAATAATGTGAGTTTGACGAGTTCAGAATAAGAAGAGTTGTGTGTATATGTTCTTTGTATGTTGATGCACGGCTTTCTTCTGATATCGTTTTTTTAATGGGTTGGATTTATGATATTGTATTATTGCTATCCGGTAGAATTCAAAGTGGCGAACTTTATTTTAGAGGTATACTGGACTCATGAATATCGTTCTCTATTGTAAGCACTTCGTCGAGGTTGGAGAGGTAGTTGCCGCTACGGTGTTCACATTTGGAGTGCCAGGAGTGGCTGGGGGAATCTTCTACGGCGAGACGGATTTTCTTGAGACCGAAACGATGGTTGAGTTCATCAATGCTTTGCATAAGTCGGAGGCGGTTGGTGCGGTTAGCTATTTTGTCAAAGAGATTTAGCTGAATGCCGGAGAAGTCAGAGATGTTGCCCAATATGACGCCGCTTTTTTTGTAGTTGATATTTTCCCGGTATATCTCTTTTAGCGCAGCGATGGCTGCTTGAGTAATTTCTAAAGTGTCTGAAGTAGGTGTAGGCAGAACTATTGTCTGGCTATTGGAGTATTGGGGAAGGTCCTTGCGGAAGCGATTGCTCATGATAAAGACAGTCACAGTGGTTGCCACAGAGTGTTGCCCTCGGAGTTTGTTGGCACAGCCTGCAGCAAAGTTGGCAACTGAGGCACGAAGCGAATCCCAGTCGGTTACCGATTCGCTGAAGCTTTTGCTGGTACAGATGCTTTGCCGTTGAACAACTTCTGGGGTGTCAATGCAGGGAATGCCGTTGAGTTCTTTCCACGTTTGGATACCCGGAGAGTGAAAGTGGCTGTTGACCCAGCACTCCTGTCGGTCAGCAAATTCCAAAGGGGTATGAATGCCAAAATCATTCAGTTTGGCTAAAGTCTGTCGGCCGATACCCCAAACATCTGAAAGCTTAATGTGTTGTAGTGCTTTTCTTCTTTTTTCTTCTGTGTCGATAAGGCAAACCGAACGGTAGCCTCTGTATTGTTTGGCGTATTTACTGCCAATTTTGGCGAGGGTTTTACTTGGAGCAATACCAACGCTCACAGGTATATCAGTATAGAGTCTGACCTTCTCAACCACGCTACGCATATAGTCTTCCAGATTGTAATATTGTTCGAATCCGTCAAGATATAGAAAACTTTCGTCAATGGAATATGTTTCTGTATGTGGTACGGCAGAGCGGAGGATGTTGTTGACTCGTTTGGACATGGCTGCATAGAGATTCATGTTGGAGGAGAACAGGACGACATTGTTGTGTTCGATGATTTTGCGCATTTTAAAGACGGGATCTCCCCGGTGTAGACCAATGGCTTTTGCTTCGGGGGTAAGAGCGATGATGCAGCCATCGTTACTTGAAAGTACACAGACAGGGCGTCCTTTCAATCCGGGATGGAATACTTTTTCCACTGAGCAGAAGAAACTGTTACAATCTACCAGGGCTATCATATAGGAAATTGTCTTAGATGTTAGTATATTGGTTTGTGTATGATATATGTCACTGTACCCCATACGCTGAAATCATCACCTTCATTAATGCGGATTTCCGGAAATTCGGGATTGGCAGGTACAAGCCAGAGGCTTCCCTTCTTTTCTACGATGCGTTTCAGTGTGTATTCGCCGTTGAGTTCGCAGACGGCAATCTGTTTTTCAGATGGATTGCGGAGACTTTTATCTACGATGACCAGGTCACCGTCGTTTACTCCTGCATCGATCATTGAGCGTCCTTGTACCCGGATGAGATAGGAGGCGTCCGGACGAGGACAGAGCATTTTCAGTAATTCTATGTTCTGGGCCAGTTCGTCATTGTTGAGGGGTATGGGAAAACCGGCTACGATTTTGATATCAAAGAAGGGGAGTTGCATGGGTTTTATCCAGTGGGCCGGTATAACTTCGCCTAAGGTTTGTAGATCCATCATGAATATAATTTCGTCCACGCAAAGATACGAAGGTTTTGATAAATGTTATACATATATCAAAATGTTTTTGCTTAAGATTCTATTCTTGCATCAGTTGTTTTTAGAAAAATGACAGGTCTTTTGGAAAATGAAAAAATCTTGTCTAATTTTGAGTTTAGGTAAGAAGTTATAATATTTAGTACGTGAGAGGAAAGCAAGAGCAAAGAATTCATTTCTCCGGAGAGAAATCTTTTTCCGTGGATGAATTGTATAATCGTTTTTACACAGAATTGGTTCTGTGGGCTGATACCATATTGAACGATATGGAGGAGGCAGAGGATTTGGTGCAGGATTTCTTCGTGCGTCTGTGGGAAAGAAAATTGAACGAGAAACTGGAGGAAGAAAAGTTAAGGTCCTATTTGTATGTTGCCGTGCGAAATATGGCAATTCGAAAGATGAAAGATAATAATCGGATTCGGCGAATTCCTGATATATCGGTTATAGAAAGAGTGTGGGAGAATGAGGATATGGCCCGAGATGAAATGATAGAACGGGTGTTGAAAGCTCTTGATGTATTGCCTCCCAGAAGTCGAGAGGTGTTGGAATGTGTACATTTGAAGAATATGAAATATGTGGAAGTAGCGGAATTGCTGGGTATATCCGTTGCTACTGTAAAAACGTTATTGGTGCGTAGTATGAAGACGTTGAGGGATATCGTACCCGACTCTGCATTGTTGTTGTTTATTGTCTATAAGTATACGATTAAAAGGAAATTGCAGCCAACACTATAAAAATATTCATTTTCTTGTCAACCGTTTTGCTTGTTTATGTCTACTATATGTGAACATATAGTAAAAATGATATGAATCGAGAAGAATGGGATATACGTTTATTTGAATATTGGCAGGGGGACTCTCTCTCTCCGGAAGAGAGTGCGGCAGTGGAAAGCTGGTTAAGCGAGAATGATGTCCACCGTCGGTATTATGAGAATTTGCAACGGGCGTTTTTATGCCAGCGTTGGGTGATGCGTGAAAAATTGGTGAGTCGAATGGGAGAACGTCGTTTTCAACAGGTGGCGAGAAAGAAGATTATGATTCGGCGAATCGTGACATTTGCTGCTTGTGTGAGTGTTTTTATCATGCTCGGAATCGGGTACTATTGGAGAGAAGAAGAGATAACAGAAATACAATTAACAGACAATGGAGAAATCCATCACGGGTCTTCTAAGGCCCGCTTGTTTCTTTCGACTGGAGATGTAGTGGAATTGGGCAAGAAACGTGAGTCTTTGAAAGAACAACAATCTGTCACCATTGATGTGGTGCAGGAGGGAATTGTGGCTTATCGGGATTCTATGAGTGAAGGGATGAATGGGGATATAGTGTATAATAAGTTGGTGGTTAACCGTGGAGGGGAGTATCGGATTATGTTGGCTGATGGCTCGGAAGTGTGGATTAATTCAGAGAGTGAGTTGATGTATCCGGTGCGTTTTCTCGGAGAAAAGAGAGTGGTACGATTAAAAGGCGAGGCTTATTTCAAGGTGCAGGCAGATGCTGCTCATCCGTTTATTGTAGAGGCGAATGGAATTGAGGTACAAGCTGTCGGAACAGAGTTTAATGTTAATTCAAGAAAAGAGAAGGTGGTGGAATCTGTATTGATACGGGGAAGAGTGGAAGTGGGGAACAGAATCCGACAGGTGACATTGAGTCTGAATCAACTGGCAATTTGTGATGTGGAGACAAATGAGATAGAGGTGAAGGATGTTGACATCAGAAAGTATGTTGATTGGAAAAATGGGGATATTGTTTTTAGTGACGACCGTTTAGAGGATGTGATGAATAAGTTGGCTTTATGGTATGATTGTAACGTGGTTTATTCTGATGAAAGCTTGAAGGAAATTCGTTTGTCTGGCGATATGAAACGGTATGGTGAAGTAGAAAAATTTCTACACTTTTTGGAAATAAGCACAGGTGCGCATTTCAATGTGAAAAATAAAACGATTATAGTGAGCAAAAATTAAAGACGGAAGGATCTGCCAATCTTTCCGTCTCATAGAGAACGCCAGTTGTCACTGGCTATTACTAATTAATTATCAACAAAGTTATGAAAAAAAGTAGAGAATGTAAAGGAAATTTACGCTCGGCTCAAAAAATCTTTAGAGTGATGAAAATGACGTGTTTTCTGATGTTTGTATTGTTAACGCAGGTCTGGGGAAATGTGATTGCCCAGAATCAGACGGTTAGTGTGGACATGAAAAATTGTAGTGTAGAGGAATTTCTTCGGGAGATTAAGGAGCAGACAGGTGTTCGTTTTATGTATAAGAGTGAATATGTGGAGACGATTCCTCCTGACTTCGTCACTCAAAAAATATGTATATCATAACTTGTTGATAAACAATATTTTGTATCTTCGTGTCACCTAAT
>CAKVCR010000223.1 GCA_934725835.1 uncultured Odoribacter sp. | reverse complement strand
GTTGCAGGCCGTGAAGGTACTATTTATTTCCAGATTATTCACGAGCGTAAGGTTCGTCAGTTATTAACCGACTATCATGTCTTTCCTTTTGAATGGAATGAAAGGCGCTCAATGGTGGACACTTCTTATAATAGTAGTCGCAAATCGCTGATTCTCTCAATTTATGAGCGAATCCGTTGGGATGTGGAGCGTCTTGTCAAGATTGATAAGCAACTTAGCATATATAACCGGTCTTATACAGCCGATGATGTAATAGATGGATTCAACCGCTATTTGCACGAGTATTCTCTTTTTAACTTCATGGAAAACAATATTGTCAAGTTAAAGCAGAATGGCAAAATCAGGACAGCCGAAACATATAAAGCCACACTCAATAGCTTCAAGAAATTTCGTAAGAACGAGGATATAATGCTCGACGTTCTCAGTTCTGAAGTAATTGAAGCGTATGAGGCATGGCATCATAATCGAAAAGTTACACCCAATACAATCTCTTTTTACATGCGTATTTTACGTGCGGTATATAATCGGGCTGTTGAAGATAAGGCTATAGAGAATCGTAATCCTTTCCGCCATGTTTATACTGGGGTGGATAGGACTATCAAACGCGCATTGCCGTTAGCAGTTATCAAGAAAATCAAGATGCTGGATTTATCGTTGATTCCGGCACAGGATTTTGCACGCGATATGTTTATGATGAGTTTCTATCTTCGGGGCATGAGTTTTATTGATATGACCTATTTGAAGAAGTCTGACCTTAAAAATGGATATGTAACATATCGTCGCCGCAAGACCGGACGTCAACTGACGATCGAGTGGACAGAAGAGATGCAGATGATACTTGACAAATACCCTGAAAACAAGAGTGGCTATTTGCTGCCTGTTATTCGTAACCCTGATACGAATGAGCGATGTTCATATCGCAATGTTGGTTATAATATTAATCATAACTTGAAGCAGATAGCCGGAATGGTTGGTATCACAATCCCCCTGACTCTTTACGTTGCGCGCCACAGCTGGGCTTCAGCTGCCAAAGCGAAGGAAATACCTATAAGCGTAATCAGTGAAGGAATGGGGCACAATTCAGAAATCACAACAAAAATCTATCTTCCAAATCTTGACACTTCGGTTGTCGATAGAGCCAATTCTATTATTCTCAAAAGTCTTTAGAATCAATCCTCTTCCCGAATTTTATTGTTTGACAAGCATCCAAATCTCTTGGTAAGAGATTTGGATGACTGCTTTCTGATTTGAAATCAAATGATTTTAAGCCTTTAAATCCGCAGGATTTGCTAAACAAATTTTCTTGATTGATATTTAATTTCACACAATAAGGTGTTGTAATTGCATTTTTGGGTTAGATTAAAGCCTATTTCTCATTTTTTTTATACCTTTGTGTTTGAAGGAGTATCTCTTACCAAGAGATACATGGTATTTATGTAGAATCTTACAGTCTTGTAAAATTGTAACGTAAACCCTACTATATCTATTTGATGCGAACAATTATTTTATAATAATTATTTAAATATGAAGAAAGCAATTCTCTTAATGCTTGTACTTGTAGGCGTATCGTTTGCAGTGCAGGCTCAGGAACAACGAGGAGAGAAGCGAATCGTAAGCGAAGCCTACGATGAGTTCAATCCCCATTGGTTTCTGCAATTACATGGCGGTGTGGTATACAGCATCGGCGAAGCCAAGTTTAAAAATACGCTCTCGCCTGCCATCCAGTTTTCCGCCGGCTACTGCTTTAGTAAACTGTTTGGTCTGCGCCTTGCCGTAAGTGGCTGGCAGGCAAAGAACGAGTACAGTTATCCTTACTTGAAATACAAGTGGAACTACGTACAGCCCAACATTGATGCCATGCTCAACCTCTCGACGCTCCTTGCCGGATGGAAAGCCAATCGTGTGTTCAATGCCTACGCTTTTATGGGTGTCGGTATGCCCATCGGGTTCAACAACGATGATGCAGTGAATGCTGCCCATAACGTGAACAATATCGGTTTCGAGAAGCTGTGGGATGGTACAAAGGTGATGTGGGCAATGCGCGGAGGACTGGGTACTGACGTTCGTGTGTCCAAGCGTGTGGCTGTCGGATTGGAGGTAAATGCCAATATGCTTCCCGATAAGTTTAATTCCAAGAAAGGCAAGAACGACAATCTCGACTGGCAGATAAATGGATTGGTGGGCATCAAGATTGCTCTCGGCAAGACCAGCAAGCACCATGATGCCGTTTACGAATACATTCCGCTCGCACCGCAACCCAAGCAAAATAGGGAACCTGAAGCAGAACCTGAAACAGCACCCGAAGTGAAACAGCCGGAATCTAAACCTCAAGTGAAAAAAGAGGAACCGTTGAAAGTGAACATCTTCTTTGCCATTGGCAAAAGCGAGATACGTGCTAGTGAACGTCCGGAACTGGACAAACTGGCGGCATTTCTCTCTGAGAAACCCGAAGCCGAAGTGATACTTACCGGCTATGCAGACAAAGATACCGGTACGAAGCAGCTTAACGCACGTCTGTCCAAAGAACGTGCCGAATCGGTGAAAGCTTACCTTGTGAAGATGGGCATTGCTGCCGATCGCATCACAACTGATGCCAAGGGCGACACCGAACAACCGTTTGACACTGCTTCCAAAAACCGTGTCACGATAGCTGTGACTAAATAAACAATAACCGAAATATTTAAAAAGAAACCATATATGAATTGTATCAAATTATTTTGGGCGGCATTAGTGGCGATAGCCGTTTCCGCTGTGACATTTACCGCATGTACGGATTATCAGGATGAAATTGACGGCCTTGACACCCGCGTGGCTGGTCTGGAGAAACTCGTCGGCGACATGAACACCAATCTTTCGTCATTATCTTCAATCGTCAATGCGATGGAGGCGGGCGATTATATTACCAACGTGACCACCACTACCGATGGCTACATCATCACTTTTGCCAAGGCAGGAGCTGTTGTCATCAAGAATGGAAAAGATGGAGTAGATGCCGTGCCTGCAACCATCGTTCCCGTGAAAGACACTGATGGTGATTATTATTGGCAGCTCAACGGCGAGTGGATGCTCGACGGTGAAGGTAACAGAGTTCGCGCCAACGGCAAGGACGGAGCAAATGCTGTATCTCCGCAAGTACGCATCAACCAGTCCTCCAACGAGTGGGAGGTATCTACCGATGGAGGAGCCACATGGACTAGCACAGGGGTGAAAGCAACCGGTAGCAACGGCAGTAATGCACAATCGCTTATTAAATCCATCACGCAGGATGAAGATTATGTGACTATCACCCTCTCCGATGATTCGGTTATTAAGATTCCGAAGAATGCAGCGGCAGCTACAGAGATTGTAGATTTGAAAGTAGTAAATTCTTCAGGTACGAATTATTTCACTTACATACTTCCGGATCAGACCGGAACATTTGCATTGAGTGTGCTTGGGTTGACAGCTTCCGATGTAAACGCTATTTCTGTTAGCGATGGCTGTACGGTTAAGTTAGAAGGCGATAAAGTAGTTGTTACAAAAAACTCCAGTTGGGATCCGAATAGTAGTATCGTTATTGCTTCTGCGTCAGGTGGTTGCTTTGTTCAACTGTCAACTCCGAGTATATATATTGGTGTTAATGGTAAGCAGCCCACTTGTATGTATGAAAAAAGTCCAGCAGGAGCAGTGATGAGAACATTGTCACATGAATTTAATGTGTCTTTTGCGTATAATACAGAATGGGTGGACCCTTCAAAAGATACTGATGCAGAATATATGTATTCCATATTAAGGACTTTGCCTTCCAAATATTACAGCGGTTTTGCAATAGTAGACGTGACAATCAAAGACAAAGACAGTAATCAGAGACCAACGGAGGCTGCAGCCGCACTTACCGGGACAACATTTATTCCATGGGGTACGTCTTGTTGTGTTCGTACCTTTTTTGATGATTCAAGTTTACTTACGGGAGTAGCATCCAGTTACTGCATCCGCTATACCATATCCATAATCCGGAATGACGGCGTCAAATATCAGGGAGCTTGGGAAAATCAAAAAATATTTGAGTAGTTTCAGTTATTCATGACTTAAAATAAACAACATGAAATCATTTAGAACAATAATGCTCTTTCTGATGGTGATTGTTTCCACCGTCTTTGCCTCGTGCAAGGAATATGGAGATAATCTGCGCGACATCGGGTCAAGGGTAGAGGCATTGGAGGCTTCTGTCAAGAGCCTTAACTCCGACATTGAAGCACTCAGTTCAATCGTCAAAGCGATTGAAGGAAGATTCTATATTACCAACGTAGCGAAAAATAGCGATGGCTCATACACGCTTACTTTCAGCGATGGAAGCATCAGAACTCTCCAACAGGGTAAAAATGGAGTCGGGGGTAAAAGTATCACTGTGACCGTTGCCAAAGATACTGACGGAGAGTGGTACTGGCAAGTGAACGGAGCATGGATGCTTGATACCGAAGGGAATAAATTACGTGCAAATGGAACAGACGGTTCTGCCGGTTCGGGTTCTGCCATCGTACCCCAGATGCGCATCAATAGCGTTACGGGTATGTGGGAGATTTCTGCCGATAGTGGCATTACGTGGTTCAATACAGGCGTGAAAGCCAATGGTGAGGACGGTTACGACCATGCCTATGATGTCATTCGCAATATTACAGTCTCTGTTGACGGCTCAATGCTGACTATCGTTCTTGTGGATGGCACTATCATTACACTGCCTTGCGTATAGCCTTAAATCAATCAGGTCTGACAGGTCTCTTATCCCCTGTCGGATCTGATTTTTAACTATTTTGGTGATGTGTATCTGAAACTCAACTTATTCCATGCTTAATTTCACAAAAAACTCCGGACGGTGGAAATCGGGCTTTTCTGTTTTGACGGGAGCAAAGGTTACGTAATGCGGCTTCGAAAGTTTGTCTCCTCATTTAAAGAAATTAC
>CAKVCR010000222.1 GCA_934725835.1 uncultured Odoribacter sp. | reverse complement strand
ACCTTGCCCTGTGCCTCCTTGTGCCGGAATACAGCTTTGATACGCTCAGAGGTACGATCGCACTCGTTTTGAGCTACAGCGAGCATGATATTTATCTTGAGCTGACCATCAGCAGTAGAAGAGTCGTAGTCCTCGTAGATGGTTTTCCAGTTGCAATGGTGAGCATCGAGGATTTCCTGCGTATTATGGTAGTCTTTCACGTTTCGGAACCATCGGTCGAGCTTGGTGACGAGAATAAGATCGATCCGATCCATCTTAACATCTTCCAGTAGCCGCATGAGATCCTTACGGTTTTGCATTTTCTTACGGGCGGTGATCCCTTCGTCCTCATAGTACCCCACAATGACATATCCGTGCTCGGTGGCATACTTAGTGAGATCATCCTTTTGTGTTGCCAGGGATAGTCCCTTTTCGACCTGTATGTCTGTGGATACACGGTCATAGATTGCGCATCTGATCATAATCGCATCCTCCTTGTAAAGATTACTGTGAGCAGGGCATAAAAATGCCCGGCAACTTGATTTTTCAGCCCCGGGATGATATTATTGAATTGAACGTATAGTAGCATCCTTCGGGGCTATTATCATTTTCTGCTCCAGTATTGGTGTACTGGGGCAGTTTTTTATTATTCGATAGAATCAACAAAGCCATCTATATCATCGGTGTTGTCTGGATAATCGGTCTCAAAATCATAATCGGCGGCTTCAAATCTGTTTTCGACCTCAGATGGATTAACATCATTGTAATATACAATAACTTCGTTGTCATTCACTTCATTACTATTTTGCTCTTGATTAGTATTTTCTTTTGCGTCTTGCTGAGTGTTTACATCTATATCTGTACTTGAGTCGACCTCAGTATCGGATGAAGCTGTTGACGCATCTGTATCATCACTGGTAGTATCGGACGATTGGTTATTAACGAGCTCTTGCCCATCGAAGATAAAAGACTTTACAGTACTTGTATCAGTATCAATGATAAATTGGAAAGTACTTCTTAATTCTGCCCCAAAACTATTCTGTGAATCAACATAGCCTTGAACGGTCACTGTGTTTTTATCCTTTGCGAGATTCCATTGTTGCAGATTTGGAAACTTTGCTGTGGATGGAGATTTTAATACTTCTTTTACAAGTGATTCACATTGACTTTGCAATTCTGATGCTTCTACCACGGTAAATGTGTAATCCTGTATAGTTGAGACAGTAGTTCCGTCCGCATACAAATCATGATCTACATATCGTATCAGATAAACAGACTTGTCAGAGGTCAGATACATAATAATATTGCCTATATCATATGTATATTGTATCCGGTATCCAGTATCTCCGTCAGTGTACGTTTCGTCTAACATTGTATCATGCTCAATATTTTGGACAGTAGTTATTCCGCAATCAGTTAAAATCTCATCAATAGCGGCTCCCTCCTCTGGTGTAACGTCAATATACTTAGCGGCCATTCGGTTAGTATTGTATGCGTCTGGGTTTTTAACCATTTGAGATACACCAAATGCAAGGCCGCAAAGAAATAAACCCAAAAAGATCAGGGACACAATCAAGCAACCGTGCCCTTTTTTCTGTGGGCGTTGAGGGGTAGAGACGTTTTTAGGCAAACTAGTAGGAGTCGGGTATACAGACTCGGGCGATAAATTAGGTTGCATTGGCCGACCACAGTTCGGACACGCTTTAGCTTGGTCGGATATTTGTTTTCCACATTCCGGACAGTTAATAAGTGACATGATAGTTCTCCTTTTTGTCTTTATTATTAAACTAAAAATACTTTTACGATTATTATAGTATACAACTGCCATTACTTACCAGTAATTTTTAAGATTTTGCATAATATAATTTACTTATGAAACTATTGATATGGCAGACACGCGCAGAAAAGGGTATCACGCTTGTGGAGTTAGCAGAGCAGACAGGCATCAGTAAAAGCGCCTTGAGCAATTATGAGAATAACAAGAGATACCCCAATATGGAGCAGATAGAGCTGATTGCAAAGGCTCTAGGCACATCTATTTCAGATCTTTATGATTCCCCTTACAAATAATTTTAAAAAAATTCCACGTATGTGGAAATCGACGTAAAACGTATTTACAACCAAAATTTTCCAGATATAATAAAACTACACGCACTGAATTTTAGATTCCGTGTAAATTAGCATTGCAAAACAAGAACATACGTTCTATAATTGATTTACAGAATGGTAGAGCGGTTAAATGTACAACAGGGGGAATTAGAATGAACAAAAGAACTGAAACAGTGTCGGAAATGACGAATGAAGAGTATAGAGATGGGATAATTTCTATTTTTATGAATATGGATAGAGCCGATAAACTGCGTTTTTGGTATAGATATATTAGTGCAATAGAAAACGGAGAGGACTAAACCTCTCCGCCGTGCTCCTTGTGGTACATTAAGTCAATCATATCATCTACAGACTTTTTATTTTCGCTTAATAAAGACATATAGTGTTCTAATCGTTTGGCAAAATCAGCATCTGCATTTATCTTGTTTGTAATTTCAATCAACAAATCCGCATTTTCATCTGAATATAAATAATCCGGCTGAGTATCTTTCCCGGTCATAAGATATTCTAAGCTGACACCGAAGAAATCGGCTATTTTCTGTAATTTTTCTTGCTTTGGAACACTTCTTCCATTTTTCCAATCTGTAAATGTTGAACCGGCTATGCCAGTTGCTTTTCCAACTTTGTATGCAGTAACGCCTTTTTCATTAAGCAATTTCAAGAAAATCTCGTACATTTTATCTCCTTAAAAATACTTATGAAATCATAAATAAAGTGGTTGACAAATAGACTATGTTGTAGTATTGTATAAACATAGTTATGAAATCATAAATACTTTGATATAATTTTTATGGATTCATAACTAAAAAGGAATCCATAAGTAATATAATTCTGAACAAACTATATTATAACGGATTTCCTAACTAATTTCAATACAAAGTTAGGATATTTTGTAAAAAGAAAGAGCCTATTGCTAGGCTCAATCAGTTGTAACTTCATACCAGTATGTTTGGTCTTTGCATTTTGAGCATTTAGGAACGTACTTTCCGATTCGCACAGTTCTTCTTGCTCCACATTGACTACATGCCAGTATTTTCTCTTCCGTGCATTTTTCTCCGGGGCGTGCAAACCCGTGGATTTCTGGAAGTAAAATCATAGAAATCACCTCCTATGCACAAAAACGGTTACGACACAATTATACAGAATATCCTAACTAATTTCAAGAAAGGAGGAACCTAATGTACCAGAAATTCGAGCAGCTTGTGAAGGCAAGAGGAATTACTGCATACAGGGTTGCGAAAGACATCGGACTTGCTCCAACAGTATTTTCCGATTGGAAGTCTGGAAAGAGCAAACCGAAAACTGACAAGCTGAAAAAAATTGCAGATTACTTCGGAGTTACGATTGAGTATTTCTTGGAGTAGAAAGGAGAGGGATGAACGAACTTGTAAAAGTGAATTTTGACACACAAACCGTGTCAGCAAGAGAACTGCATGAGCAGTTACATATCGGAACACGATTTAATGATTGGTTCCCGAGAATGTGTGAATACGGATTTGAAGAGGGAAAAGAGTATTACTCAAAAATGAGTAAAACCTCTGAAAGCGGCGGGAGACCATCAGTTGACTACGATATTTCTGTAGATATGGCAAAGCAGATTTGCATGATTCAGAGAACACCAGAGGGCAAGGCAGTGCGGCAGTATCTTATCGACTTGGAAAGGGCATGGAACACGCCGGAGCAGGTAATGGCAAGGGCGCTGAAACTTGCAGATCAGACCATAGATAGGTTGAAAGCCGATAACACGGCATTATCTGAAGCCAACAAACGTATGCGCCCGAAAGAGATTTTCGCCGATGCCGTATCATCCAGCCACACATCTATTCTGATCGGAGACCTTGCGAAACTGATCTGCCAGAACGGATACCAGATCGGGCAGAAGCGGTTATTTGAATGGATGCGGAACAAGGGTTATCTGATTAAGTTCGGAGCATCAAGGAATATGCCGGTACAGAGATATGTGGAACAGGGGCTATTTGAGATCAAGGAAAGTAATGTGCAGAACCCGGATGGATCGGTAAGGATCACCAGAACGACAAAAGTGACCGGAAAGGGACAGGTTTACTTCGTGAACAAGTTTATAGGTGAGACATCATGAAAAGGATGATAGCGGTGTTTCTTTCTATTATAATAACTCTTTCTGTATCGTTCATTTCCACGGCGCAGCCCGCCGGAACATACATATCGGAAGACGCGCAGGAAGCATGTGTGAAGTACGGCGAGGAATACGGCATTTGCCCGGAGTTGCTTATGGCAATCATTGAGAGGGAGTCAGCCGGACAAGCTGATGCAGAAAACGGTGGTTGCAAGGGATTGATGCAGATTGCCGACAAGTGGCATATGGACCGAACGGAACGTCTGGGAGTGACAGATATTTACGATGTGGACGGCAATATCCATGTCGGTGCCGACTATCTGGCAGAACTATTTGAGAAGTACGGCGAGGTAACAACCGTCCTCATGGTTTATCACGGCGAGGAGAATGCTGTAGCAAAGGCTGAAAACGGAGAAATAAGCAAGTATGCCGACTGGATTTTAGCCAGAAGCGCAGAGCTGGAAAGGAGAAATGAAAAATGAGACACATTATTGATGCTGAAAGAGCAAGTGAAGCGACAATCAAGGCGCTGGTAGCGATCGGAGCATTGTATGTTGATGATACCGGCATTCATGCTGGTGAATCGGGAGTTTATCCCAAAGAGAAAAGCACCCACGACCGCTAAATCAGAAGGTGCTTTCAAGTAACTATTAAACTATTAACGCTACTTTTGTGCCAATTTTAGCACAAAGAGAAAGGAAATGCAAATGGAGAAATTCAGAGAAAATAACCAGGTAACAATATCAGGAGAGGTTGCGAGTCTTTTTTACTACAGCCATGAAGCCTATGGCGAACGTTTTTAT
>CAKVCR010000221.1 GCA_934725835.1 uncultured Odoribacter sp. | reverse complement strand
TTACTTATCTTTGCGAATCCGTGTAGAATGCGTCACGGAGAAATAGTTAATAGATCAAACGAGAAAAATAAAAGAGATGGACACAACAAAATTGTCAATCAAAGAGTTGTTGCAATCTGGAGATTGTGGCAAGGAGGTAGAAATCTGCGGTTGGGTAAGAACCAAAAGAGGTAATAAACAAGTGAATTTTATCGCCCTGAATGACGGTTCTACAATTAATAATATACAGGTTGTTGTGGATATGAATAATTTCCCGGAGGACTTGATGAAAAAAGTAACTACCGGTGCTGCCATCCACGTGAAAGGTCTGTTGGTGGAGAGTGCGGGAAGCGGACAGAACCGTGAAATCCAAGCTGCGGTTTTGGACGTTTTGGGAGAAGCAGATCCTGACAAATATCCAATTCAGCCTAAAAAACACAGTCTGGAATTCTTGCGTGAGGTAGCTCATTTGCGTTTCCGTACCAATACGTTCGGTGCTGTTTTCCGTATTCGTCATGCAATGGCTTTTGCCATTCACCAATACTTTAATCAAAAGGGCTTTTTCTATTTACATACTCCGCTGATTACCGCATCAGACTGTGAGGGGGCCGGAGAAATGTTCCGTGTGACAACTTTGGATGCAAAAAATCCTCCTTTGACAGAAGATGGTCAAGTTGATTTTAAACAAGACTTTTTCGGCAAGGCAACGAATTTGACTGTAAGTGGACAGTTGGAGGGTGAATTGGGCGCAATGGCTTTAGGTAAGATTTATACATTTGGACCGACATTCCGTGCAGAGAATTCAAATACTACCCGCCACCTTTCAGAATTCTGGATGATTGAGCCGGAAGCTGCGTTCTATGACTTGAACGATAACATGGACCTGGCTGAGGATTTCTTGAAATATTTGATTCGTTATGCATTGGATAATTGTATGGACGACTTGAAATTCTTGAGTGCTCGCTTACAGGAAGAAGAAAAGAATAAAAAAGCAGAAGAGCGTTCAATGGAGTTGATTGAAAAATTGAATTTTGTTTTGACTCACGATTTTGAACGTGTTACGTATACAGATGCTGTTGAAATTTTGAAGAATAGCAAACCTAATAAAACAGGTAAGTTCCAGTATCCGGTGGAAGGATGGGGCGTTGACTTACAAAGTGAACATGAGCGTTATTTGGTGGAGAAACATTTTAAGAAACCAGTGATTTTGACAGGCTATCCTAAAGAAATCAAGGCGTTTTATATGAAACAGAATCCAGACGGCAAGACCGTTGCTGCGATGGATGTTTTGTTCCCTCAGATTGGTGAGATTATCGGTGGTTCTCAGCGAGAGGAAAACTTGGATAAATTGGTTGCACGCATGAACGAAGTCGGTATTCCTGTAGATAGTATGCAGTATTATTTGGACACTCGTCGTTTTGGTTCTGCAGTACATAGTGGTTTTGGTTTAGGATTTGAGCGTCTGTTGCTTTTCGTTACCGGAATGGGTAATATTCGCGATGTGATACCTTTCCCACGTACTCCGAAAAATGCGGAATTTTAAGCCGGACCGGAGAACTTTTTAATTACTCAAATTGCGAATTTTTCTGTTCAATATGCTAAAACAGAGTTTACAACAAAAGCTAGGCTTAAAGATAAATCCTCTCCAGATTCAGCTAATCAAATTGCTGGAATTGCCAACGTATCAGTTGGAACAGCGCATTAAGGAGGAACTGGAGCAGAATCCTTTGTTGGAAGAAGTGGAGGATAAGGTAGAAGTGGATACGAATGATGAGCCTTTGACTGATGAGCATATCGATGATGAAAGTAATGAATTTGAGGAACAAGAGGATGAAGACTATTCTTCTCGTGAGGATGATTTTTCTTTGGAAGATTATATGGGGGACGACGACGATGATATACCGGATTATCGTCTGTCGGCCTCTAATGTGTCTCCTGATGAGGATAATCGGGATTTTGTTTTTTCACAAGGGTCGTCTTTCCGAGAAAGTCTGTTGAATCAATTGGGTACACGACCTTTGTCTGAGTTCGAGCAAAAAATAGCTGAATACATTATTGGAAATATTGATGATGATGGTTATTTGAGGCGTGATATTGAGAATATCGTGGATGATTTGGCTTTTGGTGCTGGAATAGAAGTGTCTGAAGAGCAAGTGCTTCGTTTGTTACGCTTGATACAGGAATTTGAACCAGCAGGAGTAGGGGCTAGAGATTTGCATGAGTGTTTGTTATTGCAGATAAACCATCGTTTGTCTAGTGCTCCGGAAAGCAAGGTTTTACAGGATGCCCGTCAAATTTTGACGGAGTGCTTTGAAGAGTTTTCCAGGAAGCATTATGAGAAGATAGCCCGCAAATTGCGGATGGACGACTCTGAATTGAAATTGGCTTGCGATGAAATACTACGGTTAAATCCTAAGCCGGGTGGGACATTGGCAGATGTGTCTGCCGGAAGCGAGGCGGAAAAGATTATTCCTGATTTTACACTTGATTTGGTGGATGGTGAATTACAGTTGAGTTTGAATTCCGGGAATATTCCGGAATTGAGAATTAATAAGTCGTACCTCAACATGTTGGAGCAGTATCAGAATGGGGAAAATGACAAGAATAAGAAAGACGTTGTCTCTTTTGTCAAATATAAATTGAATTCTGCCAAATCGTTTATTGATGCTGTTCAGCAGCGTAACAATACTTTGATGTTGACGATGACTGCAATTGTCCAGTTTCAGAAACAATTCTTTTTATCAGGTGATGAAAATTTGTTGAAACCGATGATTTTAAAGGATATTGCAGATATCACCGGTTTGGACGTATCCACTATTTCGCGTGTGTCCAATTCCAAATATATTCAGACTTGGTTTGGCATATATGCTCTGAAAGACTTTTTTTCAGGTAGTATGCAGACTACTAGTGGTGAAGAGGTTAGCACTAGTGAATTGAAAAATGCATTGAAAGAATTGATTGATAGGGAAGATAAGAGAAAGCCTTTGACAGATGATGAATTGGTTGCATTAATGGAGAAAAAAGGTTATCAGATAGCCCGACGTACCGTGGCAAAATATCGTCAGATGCTCGATATACCAGTGGCACGTTTGAGAAGAGAAATATAATCCAAAAAAATGAAAAATTTAGCGAAAACGATATCTTACGTGTTGCATCCTTTTTTGATGCCTGTTTATGCACTTTTTTTTCTTTTTAGCAATGGCTCAATGTTTACTTTGATACCGAGAGTCACTCAGATATATTGTTTTATCGTTACGTTGTTTGTTATGTTGTTGATGCCGATGTTGAGTCTTCCATTGTTTAAGCGATTGCAGTTGATAAGGGATTTTCATTTGGAGGATAAACAGGAGCGGGTGTATCCGATATTGGTGACCGTTGCTTTTACCTTTTTAGGTTTTTGGTTGCTGGGGCGAGTTGCTTATACCCATATTGTGCAGCAGCTTTATTTGGTGTTGATTATTCTGTTGTCTGTTTTTTCAGTGGTGACTTTGAGATGGAAAATGAGTATGCACATGACGGCAATGGGGGGATTGTGTGGTTTTTTATTGGTATTGGGCATAAAGTATCCGGGTGATATGCGAGGAAGTTTTATGTTTGCCATGTTGCTTGCAGGACTGCTTGCAGCCAGTCGACTTTACTTGAATAAACACAATCCGCTTCAAATATATATAGGTTTCTTATTCGGTGTTTTAGCTGTATTTGGGATTCTTTTCTGATTATTTAGTTCGATGAATCCAAATATCTTGGCGTTTCGTGATTGTGCGGTATTTATCCAAAGCTGCAGAAGCTTCTGATTCTGTGTGGAAACCAGCTATACTGACACGATATCTTTGAGAAGAATAAATCAACGAAGCTGGATGATTTTCGGATTTAAGTTGCTTTACAATTTTTTCAGCACTGGCTTTGTCTGTTTCCTTGAAGCTGGCAACGATGATGTGATATTTAAGATCTTGTGTTACTGGCTTTTTTTCAAGAGGCTTTTCTTTTATTACAGTATCTTTTTTTACAGAGGATGCCATTACCTTCTTTTCCATGCTGCGAACGACACGGATGTTGCTCAGGTATTCATTGGATAGCGAGCGTTCTTTGCATTGGATAAAAAGCAAACTGATAGCTAGAAAAGGTATTAATTGTTTCATATATAGAACATTTTGATACAAATATAGTGAAAGGTCGTGATAAAAAAAATAAATGGATGAGTTAAGGTCTTTATAAGGATATAAATTATTTTTGCAATCTATCAAATTACATACAAACATAGGAATGAAAAAGATATTTTATTGCTTTTTGCTAGGTGTTCTGGTTATCGGTTGTAAGCAGAATGAAGGAACGGTATTGTGCATGAAAACCACTCTTGGGGATATTCGGTTGCGCTTATATGATGAAACAGTGTTGCATCGAGAAAATATTCTGAAACTTGTGCGTGATGGTTTTTATAATGGCTTATTGTTTCATCGGGTTATTCAGGATTTTATGATTCAAATAGGAGATCCGGATTCACGAATGGCCAAGACAGGTATGCTTCTTGGCGAAAAAGATGCCGGTTATACCTTGAAAGCTGAAATTTTGCCTCAATATTTTCATAAAAGGGGTGCCCTTGCTGCAGCACGCGAAGGGGATGATGTCAATCCGGAACGTAATTCAAGCGGTTCTCACTTTTATATTGTAAAAGGAAAAGTTTATACGCAGGATGAGTTGGCGAAATTGGTCGAAAATATTAATAATAGACGCTACATGGCATTGATGAATGCAATTAAAGCAGCTAGGGCGGATGAGATAGCACAATGCCGTCTGAGGAGTGATTCCTTAGCATTGGAGCAGTTGAAAAGAATTGATGCAGAGATTCAGCAGTCGCTAAAGAAACAGTTTGCTATTGATAAGCTAACGCTTTCACCCGAGCAGGAGAAAATATATACGACTATAGGAGGCACTCCGCATTTGGATGGCGTCTATACGGTGTTCGGTGAAGTGATTGAGGGAATGGATGTTGTTGATAAAATATCTGCAGTGCCTGTAGAT
>CAKVCR010000220.1 GCA_934725835.1 uncultured Odoribacter sp. | reverse complement strand
GTATTTCAAGTTTTGAGGCAATGTATTATGCAAAATTTTGTTTCGTAGGCGCGACAGGTTCGAGTCCTGTCACACTACCGTTAATTCACTATTGGCATTCTCAAAAAAATTTTCCTACAAAAACTTGACACGAACCGGCGTTATAGGAATATTTGACAGCACGGGCGCCGATGTGGTACAATACACCTATGATGAATGGGCATACTGTCCGTAACCAGCACGCTTGCCGATATGGTAGGACAAATTAACCCCATACGCTATCGTGGATATTATTATGATAATGAGACAGGGTTCTACTATCTCCAGTCACGCTACTACGACCCTGAAACGGGTAGGCTTATTAATGCGGACGGAATTATAGGCGCCAACGGCGATATTCTTTCGTATAATCTTTTCGCCTACTGTTCAAATAATCCGATTAACTTTTCGGATCCAAGCGGAAATTTGAAGATATGGAGCAAAATTAAGGAAAAAGTTAAGGGATTTTTAAAAGGGTTCACCTCTGACTATATTTCTAGAAGCAGCAAAGTATCAACAGCTGTTTCCACTGCCATTATTACCGATAAAACATAAGTGTAGGAAAGGGATGGACAGCACGTATAGACAGACCCAACGATAACACTAAAACACAAAAGCATATACATGTAGAAAAGGGTAAACTTCGGTATTCGCAAAACGAAGATGGTTCAAAACATGATGAAAACAGTTCGAATGGCAGCCCACCCAGTAGTGTGAAAAAAGCTTTAAAAGAAAAACTCGGATGGGATCGGGACGGAAATATCGAAAAGTTTGAATTAGAACACGGCAGAGATTTCACTCACGATCCTATGAATTCAATATTCTTTTATCCTATTAATCCAAGTGGTTTTTCGGTCCCATCTTTTGCGCCTTCGTCGTATCACATGATACCAATATTTGCTTATTGATAATTAATGAGGGGTATTAATGAAATATTTAGATTTAAACATAGACGATGACTTTACTTGGCAAAAGAACTTGAATCTTTACTATTCATATTTAGAATCAATAAAATCAAGATTTTCTAAAAAATTTTTCTGTTTTTATACTAAAGAGGGTATGCATGACAGTATATTATTAGATTTACAAATAGTAAAAAGAGCTTTAACTAACGGTACTGTCATAGATGTGAATACTCTCTGGGGAAAAAGCGAAAAACGATTTTCTTTGATATTTAAAGATGTGAAAAGTATAAATATGAATATCAATCTACTTGACGGTTATTGCGAATTTGGTGATTATATAGCAGGTGAATTTTCAGCAGTAAATGAACAACTTCTAAGTTTTGAGTTTTTATTCTATGATTGTGAAAATACTGTTAAACTAATATTTAAAAAAATACATTTCAAAACTTGGGGGAAATACTACCGAAACCGCTTATAACAATGTGAGCGCCGGTTGGTGGGCTATTGTTGCGGCATACATATCGGCTACAACAGGACAACTAATGTCAAGACCAACGCCATCACCGTCATATGCATACGGAAATTAAAAGGGGATAAACTATGTTATTTGTAATAATAAGGCTTGCGTTTTTTGGCATAGCGTTTATTCTAAGTTTCTTTTTCATAAAAAAATCTCACTCAATTTATAAACATCGGTGGTCGATAGTTGCATTTGTAGCAGCCGTAATACTGACAACAATCTCTGCATTAATACCGATAGAAAATCTTTTTGTAACTTTTTCATCTCTTAAATCAGCATACAGTTACAATCATTCTGCAAGTGTCAAACTAGTCGTGGATGGGAATGAATCTGATTTCGTAGTCGGTACAAAAGGCGGCACTTATGTTTATGCGATTGTTCCGAGATCAAATAATGCTTGGAAAATGGGTATGGGATCAGATATACGGCGAATGGTTCAAACCATATCTGACGGGGTTACAATTTATGTGTATCAATATAAAAACACAAATGATTATTACATTACCGTCTTGGACACTAACGGTGGCTCGTCAGACATAACAGATAACCGAAATTCTAAATTTGAACACTTGGATAATGTAAATAGCACACTTAACCAAACTTTTTGCACTTACTTTGCTTTCATAGATGGCTTTGATAAACAATACGCCTTAACTGTGAATGGTAAATCAATCAGGATTCAGGGTTAATCACCCCTGGCAAGTTTTCACACGATGGCAATCCCATGATTTCTACGGATTTAATTTCTCTGTAAATGTTGACTATTTATATGTTTATGATTGTGTGGTGAAAATTTTTGATTAAAAATTTAAAAAAATTAATATTCGGAATAATAATATATTTTTTAGCAGCATTATTTCAAATTACAGCTATTGTTATTCATCAAATGGGTATTATTTCTTCTGACAGCAGAGTTGTTTTCTTATTTTTAAGTATAGTTATAGCCTCTATAGCAGACATAATTATAATAAAATCCATTTCTAATAAAATAATACAAACCATATTATTTATACATGCTGCTGTTGCACTAATGGGAAGTGTGATATTTTTTACTGTATCTGCTATTAAATTACTGTGAATGGTAAATCAATCAGGATTTAGGGATAATCAACCCTGCAAGTCTTCACACGATGGGAGTCTCCTGAATTATCCGACTGTCAACTAATGTACTCAGATTCCAGTGGTCACTCAATCATACCGGCGTGTATTATCGTTGGTGCTGTTATTGGAGGAATTGTTGGCGGAGGTGTCCTCGGGGGTCTTGTTGGTTGGGGAATAGGTGCTGCCATTACAGCTATCGGCGCAGCAGCAACAGGTGCAGCCGGTACAGTAGCAGCTCCTATCGTAGAAAAGGCGGCAGAGAAGGCATCAACAGCACTGCAAACTTATTATCCTCCTAACAATGGATTTTCCGGAGCAATCGAAAAAATATCATTGGATGTTGGAACGATTATCCAACGAACAGGGGATCTTGCGGGGAGATTTACAGCTCCCGCCGACACCCCAAGTCAGATGCTTTCTCTTCCTTATGACAAAATATGGCAAGCGATCACATATTTGCAAACAACACAGCCTATACAAGCGTTAAGTGGTACAGTTGCACCTTGGTTTGGCCAAATTGGCGGGGGCACACAGTACTTGTTACTGGACGGTAGAGTTGATCAACTACTTGCAGAAGGTATATTAAAAATATTTGGAGAGTGAGATATGAACAGAAATGAGTTTATTGCACGCCTAAAAGAAAACGGAATATCACCAGGAATCGTTTCTTTTGATAGTAGTATAAACGATGGCTATAACATACGAAAAAACAAATTTTGCTGGGAAACATTCATAAGGGAAAGAGGAAAAGAGTATGATTGCATTGGATTTCCTTCGGAAAGCGATGCATTGCAGCATATGTTTGATGAACTCATCGCTATATATGCAGGGGATATTTTAAACTCTTAAAGGATTCAGGAGTACTACTTACAAGTTTTGCCTTTGTGGTATTGCGGTTTATCAAGTTCCATCAAATCGGAGGATAGGGTTTATGGATAAGAAAATAAAATTCACTCCCAAACAATTAACCGAGCTTCAAACATTTTTCAGCAAAATGATTTTACAGATAATATGACGCTTGATCGCGAATATGATTTTAGCGGTGAACAAGCTGAGATTTTTGTTCGCGCCAAAAAGATTTTCGGAGAATATTGGCTCGGAAATTTGCGCCCGCTTGGAGTAAACCGGAAAATGAAAAACTTCTCCAAAGATTATCCGGTAAACTTTTTGGAGAACGCCGACGCAGACTATTTTTCCGAAGAGATTTCAAAAATCTATACAAACCCCGAAATGTTGAACAGGTACATAGACCGATTTTTTGAAATGTATGAAGAATCGGTTATGCTTGGGCTTGATTGCTATGCAAAATCCGTCGGCAAAGAGGTTGACAGTCTTACGGATGAGGAAATACATACTGTTGTGGAAAAGGTCGCCGGAGTGATTGACGAGACGCTGATTGAAACGGTTATGCAAGGTCAACAGGTTTCGGAAATTTTCGGCATCTCAAAAAAGATTCCGCAGCACGAAGATTTTTCGGAGCAGTTAAATCAGGACAAAATTAACTTCTACAACAAGTGGACCCATTGCAAAACCAAGCTCGGCGCACCGCTCTTTTTCAGCGAGTTGTCGGAGGATGAAACTACAAACATTGAGGGGTAAAAAACTTTTTCGCAAATAATCCTGCTGAAGAACAGCGGTATATTTTCCTGCGTGATGAGTTTGCAAAAACCTTAAGAAGCACCGATAAAGAGATATATTATCTTTCGGAAAAAGGACTTACTCAAAAAGAAATTGCCGATCGACTCGGATACAAAAACCACAGTGCGGTCAGCAAGCGGATGAAAATAATGAATAAGGATTTTAAAAAATTCATAGGCTTTGAAAACTGAATAAGCAAAAATTTACGGCGGTGTTCCCGAAAAAAGGAGCACTGCCGTTTTTTATATCCGAAAATATTTTTTAAAAACCTAAAAATTTTTTTCAAAACTCAGGAACATTTTTCGTTTTTCACTTTGTACTGTATATGGATAGAAAGAAAAATATTTTAACCGGGAGGAAATCAAATTGAACGAAACCGGGCAAAGCACAGAAAAGAAATGCGGAAGACCTACCGTTTACAAGCGTGACCACATGGAAGGCATAGGCAGAGATTTAGAAATATTTGACGGGCGCACGCACAGAACTCATGTCAACCAATACTACCGTGCCGCTGTATTCGGAATTTTAGAGGAACACAAAGAAATACCCTATCTTGAAGAAATTTTTAAGATGGGTCAGTGCTTATGTATTCAAAAGGATGAAATTATAGAGCAGCTCGGACGTATGTATGCACAGGATGGATATAGCGAAGAAACCATCGTGGAGGCGGCAATGCTGGCAGCAAGATTTTATCACAACGGCAACACCGTGAAAGAAATAGCGGCATATTTACGGCGCGTCAGAAAAGCTGGGATGTTTAATGCATTTCGGAAGCCGCTTCCGAAAAGGAATAATATCGGATCGGCTGAAAAGTCGGTCTTTTAT
>CAKVCR010000219.1 GCA_934725835.1 uncultured Odoribacter sp. | reverse complement strand
CAGTTGGAGTAACTGGCCTCAAACTTATGCACCTCCGTCCCGTCATAATTCCAGAAGGTATAGCTCTTTCCGCGAATGTCATCCGGGTTCTGCTTTGCCAATTCCCTTAAATCCGGCGCCACACAATATCTTCCTACGCTATAACCGGAAACTGTAAATCCGGCGATAGCATTACGTCCCCACCAAGTAAACAGTAGATTGCCACCATCCCGTGAAATAATCGGATACTTATACTCCCACTCAGAACTATTTTTCTTCAAACGCTCATAGGTCATTACACTCTTGGATGTCTCCTTCAACAAATTGTTACAAACGGTAATCACATCGTCATAACGCTTTTGCTCCAGATAGATACGCGACAGGAAAAGATTAATGACATCCGCATTGGGACGGAAAATGGTATTTTTCTTTTCTCCCTTTGCCAAATTGTCCAGGGCATGCAACAGGTCTGTTTCCATCAATTCATAAATTGTAGCCAAACTCACCCGGCTGTAGAAATAATCTTTTATCGCCGTCTCTTTATTCACCGGCACGCCCATTGCAGTCTGTGCCTGCTCGGCGCTTCGCCAGGGTTCGCCATACATATTCACCAAATACCAATATGCCATAGCCCTGATGGCCTGCACCTCTCCCAACAGACGATATTTCACCCCGTCCAAATCATCCTCAAATTCATTCACCCGCTCCTCAATCATATTGCTTATCAGAATCTTGTTGTATAGAAATTCCCAAGCCGGGTCAATCACCTCATCCCCATTGGGTCTAATCTGAGGTTCTTTGGCCCAATTATACCAACTCAGATACTCTTCACGGGCATCTCTCTCCGAGCCTTTTACCACACAGCCCATATCATCCGACATTAACAGAATGTTATAGCAGGCATTGTCAGCCGACTTGGCTATCAACTCTCCAAACACCAATTCACTATATTCATCCAAGGTCGATGGAATCACCTTGTCCTTATCCTTGTAATCCAAGAAACTGCTGCAAGAACTGAGTACAAACAGCAACGGTACCAAATATTTTCCTACTTTCATAACCATGTTCATTTAGAAAGTTATATTTAACATTAAAGAGTAAGACTGTTGGGGAGGAATAGTACCTGAGCCCAATTTCACCTGCTCCGGATCACGTCCCTTCAAATCCTTTGATTTAATCACAAACGGATTGGAAACTCCCAGACTGAGGGAAGCTCCCTTCAGATACATCTTCTTCAAGATATCTTCGGACAACGAATAAGACAGGGAGATGGCCGTGCAACGCATAAAATTGCCGGATACCACGCGCAAATCGCTGTTGTTGTACATCTGCCAGTAATTGTCGGACACCAAATAATTGGTATTCATAACCGTCCCTTTATTATCCGGATTCATTGTGCTCATGGTCAACAATTGGTCATACAGGCGTGGAATATTGGTGTATTTCTCATCACCCGGTTTCTGCCAACGGTTCACAAACTCGCTGCTCATGTTCTGGGCAGGATAAGGCAGTCTCAAATTGTTGCCGTTATACAAATCGTTCAAACGAATCTTGTTCCCCAAAGACAAAGAGAAGCGGGTGTTCAAAGAAAGACGTTTATACCGGAACGACATGGAAAAACCTCCTGCAAAATCAGCTTCCCGTCTGCCGCTATATTTCAAGACAGAGGCCAATGCCTCATCCTTGGTCGAGATAATGACATTACCGTCCTCATCATAATCCTTGGTCCCTTTGAATGTCGGCAGACCATCGGAATTCAAACCTGCAAATTGATAAGAGTAGAAGGTATTCAACGCATAACCGTTCTTGATGATAGAACCGTTCAGGTAGTCATTGTAAGTCACGGTTCTCTCCGCAATATTGGCAACACTGTTTTTGTTCTTGCTTGTATTAAAGGTGATGTTCCATTCAAAATCCTGCGTTCTCACCGGAGTCAAGGAGAAACCCAACTCCCATCCTTTATTCGTCAAATCTCCACCATTGATTGTTACCATTTTGGCTCCATTGGTCGATTCGATTTCAATGGTCATCAGCTGGTCCTTACTCTTTTTATGATAATACTCAAGACAACCGGACAACACACCGTTAAACAAAGTGAAGTCAATACCCGTACTCAATGAATAGGTCCTTTCCCATTTCAAATCCCTGTTGGGTAGCTGAGACACCGTCGCCTTATACTCTTCTGAATTACTATGCAACGAACCCAATCCAATAATCAGGTTGGGGTTGTGCGCATCGGTCACATTTGCCTGAATACCGTAAGATGCCCGGATACTCATATTCGACAACACCTTGGAAAGTGAATACATAAAGTTCTCGTCTGTAACATTCCAGCGTCCTGAGAGTGACCCAAGAGGTAAAAAACGGGCAGCCTCGCCCAACTTATTCGAACCGTCACCACGCACATTCGCACTGATTATATACTTACCGCGATAGCCATAAGAGAGTGTTCCATAATAAGATATAGAATTAGTCGTATTATCAGAAACATGCGGTCTGAGAGCCTGCATCGCAGAGGAGGCCTTTTCCCAATCCACCAGATTTTCGAGCGTCACAAATTTCTTTCCGCGTCCCGGCAAATACCCCCATGTCTCATTGTCATATCCCTTGTAATGAGTACTTGATGCTTCAAAACCTGCCGAAAAGGAGACACTGTGTATCTCATTGAACATTTTATTCATATTCAATGAAAAACGAGCCAAGAAAGAATCATTCGTATTCTCTCCGTTTCTCAAGATACCGCCAAAAGGAATATAACTTACATACTTCCTGTAATTTGACTCCTGATCGGCATTAAAACCGCTTCTGTCATATCCGTAAGGCAGCCCTCTGTAAATGCTCACATAATAGGAACGTTCATCATACCAGGTTTCAGAATTGGCAGCACTGGTGGTATAAGACACCAAACCGTTTGCATTCAACCAGGATGCGATTTTATAATCCAAATTGACACGTGCATTAACATCCCGCACACTCTGCTCCGTTCCGGAATGCTCCAATTCATTCAAGACATTGTAATTCAATACCGGATTATGGATTGAAGAGGGGTCGCCCAATAGGAATGATACCTCCTCATAACCGTAAAATGCGTATGAGCCGTTCGCATTAAATGCCGGGATTGCCCGAGATGTATTATAGGCATAGTCATTCAGGTCCACCGTCGGACGGTTGATTTTGTTAACACCTGCAGAAAGGCTTACGTCTGCCCGGAAACGCTCGGACAATTTAAAGTCTAAATTAGACATAAAACTGAAGCGCTCTCCTTCCTCCTGCATCTGCGAACCCTGCTGATTGGAGTAGCCTACTGAAAAGTAGTAGTTCATACGCTTTGAACCTCCCGATACCGACAATGTATAGGATTGGCTGAAAGAGTTGCGGAACAAGAGGTCATACCAGTCTGTATTCAACTCCTTCATCGCTTTCACCTCCTTGTTGAACTGGTCCATGGTTATCTTACCGTTCCACAAACGGTTCAACGCTCCTTCGTACCCGACATCCTCGGGAGAAAAACCGGTAAATTCCAATCCTCTGTTATGGATTTCTTCCGATACCTCAATTCTCTCCTTTGAATTCATCTGCCTCTGGTTCTTATAGCTCGGTCGCTGCATAAAACTCATGGAAGTGCTGAAACGCACGGACGGCGCTCCCTGCTTTCCCCTTTTGGTCGTAATCACAATCACACCATTTGCTGCTTTTGAACCGTACAGAGCTGTTGCCGAAGCATCCTTCAACACGTCGATACGGTCGATATCTTCCGGATTCAAACCGGAAATCGCATTACCAATCAGGTTTACCCGATCCATACTGTTCAGCTCCGTTGCATCAAGCGGCACAGGATCAGTCAGCACAACACCATCCACCACCCATACCGGTTCGCGGTTACCGATGATTGTAGACGAACCGCGGATACGAATCTTCGGAGCAGCTCCGACTGTAGAGGTCATCTGCATTACAGACATTCCCTGTACCTTTCCCTGCAGCATCTGGTCCAACGAAGTTCCCACCGGTTCGATAACATCTTCGGCATTCAAAGAAACGATAGAAGAGGTAGACTCTCTTTTCTTCAGCACCTGGTAGCCGGTCACCACCACCTCGTCCATCTGGGTGGACTGCTCTTTCATCACCACCTTCAAGGAATTTTCGGATTCAGCAAAAACAGTCTGCGAAGCCATCCCGACAAAAGAGAAGAGCAATGCGCTGTTTTTCGGCACTCGCAAGTTGAAATGTCCGGTGGCATTCGTCAACGTTCCGGTTGTACTTCCCACAATATAGACAGCCACTCCGGGCAGCGGTTCTCCTGATACATCCGTCACTAATCCCTGCGCCAGTATGCTCTCATCCTTCTGCACTTTCTTAATCGTAATCACATTACCTTCCACCTTATAAGACAAATCCGTACCCTTCAATGCTGTCTCCAATACTTCGCCGGCAGACACCTTTTTCATATCGAGCGTCACCTTCTTCGTACAGGCATCAATGACGGCTGTAGAATACACCAGGCGATAGTTGTGCTTTTTCAATACATCCAACACCTCTTTCACCGAAGCATCCTTCACATTGATTGTCACCTTGCGCACCTCCGTCTGGGCAAGCGAAGGCAAAGACAAACACAAGACAAAAAGGCATAATAAACCTTGAAGAGGGACTTTTTTAACAAAACTCCTCCACGAGTCAAGTTTTTCTTTCATACATTTGTAAGTTTAAATTTAACATTGTGCCCTTTCGGGCTTTATATTAGGCGGATGTTGGCAGCATCCGCTTATTTTTTACTCACTCTGACTATCCTGTCATGGATTTCAAAACGCACTCCGCTCACCTCTGACATCAGTTTCAATATCTTGTCGACTTCTCCATATTTGTCGATGCTGATGTAAAATTTCTCATCCTTCACCGAGCGGTTCAAATATTCCACCCCGAAGCCATACCAGTCCGACAGACGCACCATGATTTCTTCCAGACATACATCCTTGAACAGGAATATGTTGTCCTTCCAACAGATTACCTCCTCGACATCGACCTCTTTCACCGGAATTTCCTTCCCGTCTTTAACGACAAGAG
>CAKVCR010000218.1 GCA_934725835.1 uncultured Odoribacter sp. | reverse complement strand
GTGTCAGGACTTCCGTTTTTTCGACAGGGGGTGGCACTCCTCCAGGGTCTTCTGTAGGAACAGGTTGTCCAGGTGGGTGTATATCTCTGTCGTAAGAATGGATTCGTGCCCTAAAATATCCTGCACGGCTCTCAGGTCGGCACCCCCGTTCACTAATTGTGTGGCGAACGAGTGGCGGAAGGTGTGCGGCGATATGTTTTTGTTGATGCCCGCCTGTGTGGCAAGCTGTTTGATGATATTGAACACCATGACTCTGGAAATGGCTTTCCCGTGCCGGTTCAGGAAAAGGGTATCCTCATCTTCCGGCGCTATGTTCAGCAGGTTGCGGTATTGTGCGATATATCTCCGGATTTCATCTTTGGCGCGGTCGCTCAGGGGAATCAGTCGTTCTTTGCTGCCTTTCCCTTCGACTTTAATGAAATTCTTCTTGAAGTTGATGTTCGATATCTTCAGCGAGGTAAGCTCGGACACACGAAGTCCGCAGGAGTATAGGACTTCGATGATTGCCCGATTGCGTTGTCCTTCCGGTTTGTCTAAATCGACGGTATCCAATATTCTGTCGACCTCTTCGGTTGTCAGGATGTTGGGCAGTTTCCTGCCGATTTTGGGCGATTCCAGGATTCGGGTGGGGTTGCTTTGAAGCTGTCCGTCGTAGACAAGAAACTTGAAGAACGAGCGGAAACTTGAAATGATGCGTGCCTGAGTGCGTTTGGTGATACCGGTCTTGGCCGCAAACGCCAGATACTGTCGCAGCACATCGTATGTGACATCTGCCGGTGTGGCTACATCGGCGGTGTCTGTGCAGTATCTTGATAATTTCATTATGTCCGTGATGTATGCCTCTACCGAGTTTGCCGAAAGCGATTTTTCCAATATAAGGAAGGTTTTATAGCTTTCAATCGCACTATCCCATGTCATGATTATTCTGTTAATATGCTTCACCAATTTTTTCAGGATAAAGATATAAAGTATTTTAATAGTTTGAAATGAAATCGTAAGAAAAAGCACTATTTTTGTACTATCGGATTGTTTATTTAAATGTGAATAATATGCAGTTACTGATATTGAACGGACCGAATCTGAATCTTTTGGGGAGGCGGGAACCGGAAATTTACGGTTGCGAATCGTTTGAGAGTTATCTGAACCGCTTGCGGGACAAGTATCCGGAGGTGAAGATAGATTACTACCAGTCGAATATCGAAGGCGAGCTGATAGACAAGATTCATGAAACAGGATTTTCGTATGACGGAATTATATTGAATGCCGGAGCCTATACGCATACTTCAATCGCCATTGCCGATGCTATCGCAGCCGTTGAGACGCCTGTGATTGAGGTGCATATTTCAAATACGTCACGCCGTGAGCCGTTCCGGCATCATTCGTATCTGACGCCGGTGTGCCGCGGGGTGATTATGGGATTCGGTTTGCGGTCGTATGAATTGGCATTGTTGGAGTTTAAACAAGAGGAAGTGTGATTAGAGCGGTTTTTTTCGATATTGACGGAACGTTGGTGAGCTTTCGGACTCACCGTATCCCCGATTCTGTAAAGATGGCGATAAGCCGGTTGAAGGACAAGGGTGTGAAGGTGTTTATTGCTACCGGCCGCCATTGGCGTGTGATCAATAATCTGGACGGGTTGGAGTTTGACGGGTATGTTACATTGAACGGCAGTTGTTGCTATGTGGGCAAGGACAATCTGATTTATAAGCGTCTGATTCCGGCGGAGGATATACAGCGTCTGTTGGAGTTGGAGGCAGGCGATGAGCCTTTCCCTTGTATATTTGTTCGAGCCAACGATATGTTTATCAACTTCGTGAATGAACATACGGATACTATTTTCAAAATGTTGAATTTCCCCGAGCCTCCCCGGCGTGATATCGGCGAGGCCTTGAAGGAGGATGTCTTCCAGCTAATCGGCTTTTTTCAGATGCATCAGGAAAAACGTATCATGGCGCAGTTGCCCGGATGCGAAGCCACCCGTTGGAATCCTTTGTTTACGGATATTGTCCCTAAAGGGGGCAGTAAGAGTATCGGAATGGCTAAAATATTGGAACATTTCGGTATTGGTAGGGATGAATGTATGGCTTTCGGCGATGGAGGCAACGATATCCCGATGTTGGAGTATGCCGGTGTGGGAGTCGCAATGGGAAATGCCAAGAAGGAGGTGCAGGCGAAGGCTGATTTTGTGACTAAAAGTGTTGATGACGACGGGATTGTATATGCCCTGCGTCATTACGGATTGATAGATTGAGATGTTAAATATGATTTGAGTTATGGCTATATCATTTGAGGATGTAAAAAACAATGAAAGCATTAAATGCTATATCAGTGAAGCTGATAAGTCGTTGATTGCTTTGGGATATACGGAGCACTCCTTTGCACATGTCGGTAAAGTGGCAGTGGAAGCGGAAAAGATATTACGGACTCTGGGGTATCCGGACCGGGTTGTCGAGTTGGCTAAGATTGCAGCTTATATGCACGATATCGGCAATGTTGTCAACCGGATTGACCATGCGCAGAGCGGGGCTATATTGGCTTTCCGTCTGTTGGATAATATGGGTATGGAGGCGAGCGAAATCGCCCAGGTTATCAGTGCCATCGGCAATCACGACGAGAGTACCGCCGTTGCCGTGAATCCTATCGCCGCCGCTTTGATTCTGGCGGACAAGACAGATGTGCGTCGCAGTCGGGTGCGCAACCGTGATTTTGCCAATTTTGACATACACGACCGGGTGAATTATGCGGTGGAAGAGTCTAAGATATATTTTAATGAAGACCATTCGGCAATCATTCTGGACTTGAAAATCGATACCGAAATTTCTGCCGTGATGGACTATTTCGAGATATTCCTCGGGCGTATGTTGCTGAGCAGAAAGGCAGCCGAGTTCCTGAAGATTAAATTTGAGCTGATAGTCAATCAGCAGCGATTGTTGTAATGGGATATGACTACTTGCAGAAGAATCAAGTAAAATCGTTAGATTTTATAGAGTCAAACAAATATACTTGATTTAAGAAAATCAAATAAAATCGCTTGACTGCTTTTGGGGAAAAGTATTATCTTTGTATCGTCAAAACAATCAATGTCTATGATAAAAGGTGTAATAACAGGAGATTTAGTTAACTCCACCAATATAGCAGCCGAATGGCGTCAGGCAATCGTTGGTGCTTTGTATAAGTGTGCTGCCGACTTCTCGCCTCTGACTCCTATAAATATAGAGATGTATAGAGGCGACAGTTTTCAGGTTGTTGTCGGCAATCCTGAATATGCACTTACAGTAGCAGTGGCACTTCGAGCGAAGCTTCGGGCTTCGACTCCAGAAAAGAAGGAGATGTGGGATGCCAGGGTTTCGGTCGGAATAGGTGACGTTTCCTTTGAAAGTGATAATATTGTCACAAGCGATGGAGAAGCATTCAGACTGTCAGGTAGGACTTTGGACACCATGGGAAAGAAAAGGCTGACGATTTCAACACCATGGTGCGATTTCAACAAGTCGATAGAACTTGTCACTCGTTTTGCCGATGAAGTTGTTTCTTCGTGGACTGCAAAACAGGCCAATGTGGTGTATCATTCCCTAAAGTCTTCCAAGACGCAGAAAGATATGGCAGCAGAGTTAGGACTCTCAAAACAGAACTTCAATTCTCATTGGACATCTGCAAAAGCGCAACTCATCTTGGACTACCTAGAATATTACAAAACACTCATCGTAAAATATAACCAACTGTGATATGGAAACACTCCTCATCCTTGTGAAACTTATCTGTGCACATCTATGCTCTGATTTCATTTTTCAAACAGATAAAATCAATGGTGGCAAGCTAAAGCCAGGCATAAAAGGCATTGCTTTCCAGATGCTTCACAGTGCCATTCATGCAGGTGTAGCATATCTGTTTGTCGCAGAGTGGACTTGTTGGATAATCCCTGCGGTTATCTTTCTTACCCATTTCATGATAGATTTCGTAAAATGCAAGATGAAAGTGAACTCTCTCTGCACATTCCTTGTAGACCAGTTCTGTCATATTATGGTGATTGCAGTGCTGTGGTTCCTGCTTTATGGCAAAGGGAATGAGCTGTCATTCATGAGAAGTGTCTGCTCAACAAATGTTTGGATTATCGGTATGGCATATATTCTTATGCTTAAGCCTTCATCCATCCTATTGAGTTTGTTTCTGGATAAATGGACTCCGGCATCGTCAAACACACAAAGTCTGCCAAATGCCGGACAATGGATTGGCTACATCGAGAGAGTGTTGATACTGACTTTTGTACTCATTGGTGGTATAGAAGGCGTCGGATTCCTGCTTGCGGCAAAGTCAGTATTCCGTTTTGGAGAGTTAAACAAAGCCAAGGAGATTCGTACGACGGAGTATGTCCTTATAGGAACTTTTGCAAGTTTCACTATTGCTATCCTTACAGGCGTAGCAGTATTATACCTGATATAGATGATGTAACTACCATGTAACCGGCAAGAAACTGAGCCATGTTGGAAGGGTAATTAATTTGAGCTGATAGTCAATCAGCAGCGGTTGTTGTAATGGGATATGACTACTTGCAGAAGGGCTGATACCTCCTGAGTGAAGTGTCAGCCCTAATTTATTTTGTTTGAAAAAGTTTTACCGGAATTTACAAGGTTTCATCCTATACCTTATTTCTTTGTAATAGTCGGTGGAGTCCAATTATCCAGTGCCTTTAAATCTGGCAGATACATACGCATGAAAAGATGGAAAGCCTTATTGCCTGTGGGCAACCAATAAGAGCCGTCTTGAGGGGCGTTAGCCGACAACGTAATATCAAGCGATCCATCAACATTGAGATTGTATTCGCTACGGTCGGTAACATTATATCTATTGATAGGATTATCAATAAGATAGTTGTCATCTCCGTAGGCAGTTATAGACCAGAAACCGCCTTCCTCAACCGGAGGAAGTGAGCTGAAATGCAACGTGTAACTATTTGCACCATTAAGTACTTCATTGTTAGAATCATAGTCGGCACGAGGATAAATAGCTATTTCATTGGTATTGGCACCAAGTCCCACCAGCGCCA
>CAKVCR010000217.1 GCA_934725835.1 uncultured Odoribacter sp. | reverse complement strand
CTATAAAGATACAACAATTTTCGCTAATCACCAATTTTATAGACGGTTATAATTCATCGAACTCACGTTACATTAGCTGCCCTTTCAAATATTTTATCAATTAAATATTCTTCAAGAGGTTTACCATCTCTACAGCAGTAGTCATCGCATCAAAACCTTTATTTCCGGCCTTCGTTCCGGCTCTTTCCACTGCCTGTTCTATAGAATCAGTTGTCAAAATACCGAAAATCACAGGCACTCCGGTCTGCAGACTGACATTGGCAATTCCCTTGGTAGCCTCATTTGCCACCATATCAAAATGAGGAGTTGCTCCACGGATTACCGCACCCAGACAAACCACAGCATCATATCTTCCGCTTTCAGCCATTTTCTTTGCCACAAGAGGCACTTCAAATGCTCCCGGCACCCACGCTACATCAATATTATTATCATCGCCTCCATGACGCAAGAATGAATCAATAGCACCTCCTAACAATTTAGACGTGATAAACTCATTGAAACGAGCAGCAACAATACCTACCCGCTGTCCTTCTGCCAATAATTTACCTTCCAGTTTATTCATAATTCCTTATCTTATTTATTCAATTTATCTTGTTGTTGTTTTATCTCTTCTCCGGAACGGACATGCAAAATGTGTCCCATTTTTTTATACTTGGTGTACATATAAAACTCATTCTTCTCATTGCATGTCATCTCTATCGGTTCACGACCGACAACCTCCAGTCCAAAACCATCCAGACCTTTAATCTTCAAAGGATTATTAGTCATCAGTATCATCTTCTTCACACCCAAATCCGCTAAAATTTCAGCTCCCGTACCATATTCACGTAAATCCGCCTTAAAACCAAGTGCCAGATTCGCCTCCACGGTATCCATTCCGCCATCCTGCAAATGGTATGCCTTCAATTTATTAATCAATCCTATTCCCCGACCTTCCTGACGCATATAAAGCAACACGCCACGTCCAGCCTTTTCGATTCGACGCAAAGCTTCAGCCAACTGCTCACCACAGTCACAACGCAACGAACCGAAAGCATCCCCTGTCAGACATTCCGAATGCACTCGACACAACACCGGTTCGCCATTAGTAATATCTCCCTTTACAAGAGCAACATGATGCTCTCCGTTTATTTTATTGACATAACCATAAGCCTTGAACGTGCCATATTTCGTAGGCATCTCAGCCTCGGTCACCCGCTCTACCAGAATTTCCGTACGACGACGATAATTAATCAAATCTGCCACTGTAATCATCTTCATGTCATGCTTCATGGCAAACTCTTTCAATTCCGGAGTACGCATCATTGTACCGTCCTCGCGCATAATCTCACAACACAAGCCACATTCCTTCAAACGAGCAATGCGCATCAAATCAACAGTTGCCTCCGTATGTCCCATACGTTCCAACACCCCACCCCGCTTTGCTTCCAAAGGGAACATATGTCCCGGACGGCGAAAATCTGTAGGCTTCGCACCATCTTCAACACACTTCATGGCAGTTACCGAGCGCTCCAATGCCGATATACCGGTGGTCGTTGAAACATGGTCAATAGAAACTGTAAAAGCAGTACAATGGTTATCCGTATTATTCGTAACCATCTGCTCCAAGCCCAGCTTAGATGTCAGTTCCCGACTCATCGGCATACAAATCAACCCTTTAGCATACGATGCCATAAAGTTAACGTTCTCAAGCGTTGCATGCTCTGCAGCACAAATCAAATCGCCTTCATTCTCACGATCCGGATCATCTACAGCAATAATCATCTTACCGGCACGCAAGTCTGCCACAGCCTCCTCAATCGTACTAAACTTAAAATCTTCCATCTCTATTATTTTTTATATTTTACTTTCTATATTTTTCAAAAACCGTTTGCCTGCAAAAATTCAAGGCTCAACCCTCTTTCTGACTTATGAGCTCCTAACAATTTTTCAACATACTTGGCTATCATATCATTTTCCAAATTAACAACAGCACCCACGCTCTTGGATGTCAGCGTAGTCTCCTCCTGCGTATGAGGAATAATCGACACTTTAAACACCGACTCATCCACATATGCCACCGTCAAACTCACCCCGTCAATTGTAATAGACCCCTTCTCTATGATATAACGCAAAATCTCAGACGAAGCAGAAACCGTCAGCCAAATAGCATTGTCATCCTGTTTTTTATCACTGATTCTTCCCATTCCGTCCACATGCCCTGCCACCAGATGTCCGCCCAAACGGCTATTCAGACACAAAGCCCTTTCAAGATTCACCCGGTCTCCGGGTTTTAAAACGCCCAAACTGGAACGATGCATCGTTTCCGGCATCACATCTGCAGAGAACTGATTGCTTCCCAACCCTGTTACTGTCAGACAAACGCCATTGGTTGCAATACTGTCTCCCACACGAGTACCCTCCAACACCTTTGCAGCCTCAATCTCAAGCTCGACACTCTTACTTCCCCGACGAACCGCCTTTATTTTGCCTATTTCTTCAATAATTCCGGTAAACATATCATCATTCGATTAACCCATGAATCAATATATCTTTTCCTATCGTTTCAACCTCTACTCGCTTCAATTCCACAGCCTCCGACATCCGCTCAAATCCCTTCCCCTCAACCGGTGTTTTAGCCTCCTTACCTCCCACTAATTTAGGAGCGACAAAAGCATACACCTCATCTATCAAACCATTACGCAGAAACGTTTCATTCAATTGACCGCCCCCTTCCAAAAGAATAGAGTCTATACCCATTTTCCCCAACCTCAAGAGCATATCCATACAATCCACATGCCCCTCCGACTCGCCACACAACAACGTCTCCACCCCACATGCCGACAGTCTTTTCAATTTCTCCGAATCGGCACTCGCAATATGTGCCACAATCGTCCGATAACTGCCGGCTGTAGCTACCAGACGGCTATCCACTGCAATACGAGCACTGCTATCTACCACGATACGTACCGGTTGGCGCACATCTCCTTCCAATCGACAATTCAACATCGGATTATCTGCCGCTACCGTCCCGGACCCCACCATAATGCCCATATAGACACAACGCATCTCCTGAACCTTCATTCGTGCCGGTTCTCCGGTCACCCATTGGGAATCTCCGGTATATGCAGCAATCTTCCCGTCCAAGGTCATGGCACTCTTCATCACCACCCAAGGCATCCGTTTTTGGATATATTTCAAAAACACCCGATTCTGAAACCTCAATTCTTCGTCACAAACACCAACCTCCACCTCTATACCGGCCTCCCGTAGCAAACCGATACCCTTCCCTGCCACCAATGGATTAGGGTCTGTCAATCCGACAACCACCCGTGCAATCCCATGCTCTATAACAGCTTCCGTACAAGGGGGTGTTTTCCCATAATGACAACAAGGCTCCAAAGTAACATACATCGTAGCCCCCGCAGCATCCTCTCGACAATTCTTAAAGGCATTGCGTTCGGCATGCAGACCGCCATAACGCTCATGCCATCCTTCTGCAATAATGCGTCCGTCACGCACAATCACCGCTCCCACCAACGGATTAGGATTCACCCATCCCGTCCCTCTTGCCGCCAAAGCCATTGCATGCCGCATAAAATATACATCCTGTTCTGTCACCATAACAAAAAAAGCCCTGAATCTCTTCAGGGCATATATACAAAGACGTAGTATTCACCAAGCCGATGTAACATCTCTTCTGCCATCCGGACTATCACCGTCGGTATCGGAATTCCACCGATTCAGTCCCCAAGGGGGAGTCGCGGACTATCACCGCCGGTAGGGATTTACACCCTGCCCTGAAGAAATATTATACAAATACACTGCAAAAATAAAGCTTATTTTGGAAAAACAAAACGCCGATACTTATTTTGTTTTGCAATTTAGTATATTCACATTGTATATAAATTTCTCGTCATATCTTTTATTAGTACGTGGACGCGGATTATCATCAAAAACACCGACATGCCTTACATCAAACAATTTAACCACATCATCTCCCAGCACCTCCCCGACAGGACGATGAGTGAGCAACACCATCGGCGAATGCTCTTTCAATGATGTAGTGTCCGTTATATCTATCGGGCGAATCTTCCTATGTGCGGCATAGACTATTTCAATACGCATCTCATACCTGTCATCATGATAAAAAGGAAGATTCTGCAGCATCTCCACATCACGTATCATAGCAATGCTTTTCATCTCCGGATTATTAATAATATCCTTAAGACTGGGAAACAGCAGCACCTCTGCAGCCACAAAAAGTGCTGTAACGGCATATATCATATACTGTATCCGAAAACGCAAACCGCTCCATACCAACACAAGAACCACTCCCAAACAAATACAAGTCACAACAAACCACAACAACAAGGTCGTCTTCCCGGCACTAAACATAAATATCCATCCCGCAACGGGCAAAAGTGCCACAGCAATTGCAACGAGCCAAACATTACAGCGGAATATCAGGCTATCCGTTCTTTTTACAACACCACAGACAAAACTTTTTTTCCACCAATCTACCAGTTCCCCCATTAACATACTGGCAGGTATGAGCAATGGGAATATGTACCTCATCTTCTTTTCCGGCAATAAGGACAGCAAAACAAGCGCCAACAACATCCACAACAATGGCAACAAATACAATTTATTATGTCTCAATTGCCTATTCCATACAGGCAGGACGATTGCCGTAATCAGCAGACCTGCCCACACCCCCGATTCTAAAAAAAACTTCCAATAATAGTACCAGGGACGTACATTATAACTAATCCACGCCCCAGATTCCTTTTCCACAACGGCAGCCAGTTCATTCGGATAAGATAAATGAATATATGCAAACCACCATCCTCCCACCACCAATGCAATCACACTCATTACGCCAATCGCAACCCGACACCCCTTGATACAGGGTCGCATCACAATAGCAAACGCTATAACAAACGGCAGCAAGAGAACATAAACAGACACCGGTCCTTTACTCATGATGGACAGACCTGCCAGCACACCCGCCACGATACAATGACGCCACTTCCCGCCCATCCCTTTTATTGCCACCGCCACATGATCTACCGCCCC
>CAKVCR010000216.1 GCA_934725835.1 uncultured Odoribacter sp. | reverse complement strand
CTAATTATTAGTGCTTTAATTGCTGTATTAATATTTGGAGTGGAATCTAAAGGAGCCCGTTCGTGGTTTGACATTGCAGGATTACGCATTCAACCTGCAGAATTCGGAAAGTTTGCAACTTGTTTGGCAGTTGCAAACATTATGAATCGACACGGTTTTAAGATAATGCGTTTAAGTAGCCTATTATTGATTATGGTTGTATTGGCATTACCGGCAGGGCTAATCATCTTACAAAATGATACTGGCTCTGCATTGGTATACAGTTCTTTTATATTCGTCATGTATAGAGAAGGTTTACATGGTTCTATATTATTGCTCTATTTTTTATTTATAGTTATTTTTATATTTACCCTACTCTATCCTCCCCTTGTTATCCTAAGTATGATTATTATTGGTTCTTTGCTTGCATTTCTATATTATCGACAAAACAAACATGAATTTTACAGAATTCTAGCTTTCATTATATTGGGGTTTGCTTTCACACTTTTCTTAAAATGGTTATTAGATTGGACTGTTTCAGAGCACTATTTATTATTGGGTGTATATACTTTAGCCTCTCTAATCGGCATATATTTCATATATAAACGTCGCATGAAAAACATTCTATGGGTTCTGTTAGCCTCATGGCTTTGCCTGTCTGCCAGTATCGGTGTTGATACTGCATTTGAGAAACTACAACCACATCAAAAAGATCGCATCAACAATTTGTTAGGCATTGAAAGTGATCTTCAAGGAGCAGGATATAATGTATACCAATCAGAAATAGCCATCGGTTCAGGAGGATTTTGGGGTAAAGGTTATTTAGAAGGTACACAGACAAAATTCAATTTCGTTCCAGAACAAGATACTGACTTTATATTCTGCACTGTAGGTGAAGAATGGGGCTTTGTCGGCACAACCTTGGTAATAGGTTTGCTGATGGCATTTATTCTTAGGATTATAATATTAGCAGAAAGGCAACGCACTGCTTTTTCGCGTATATATGGCTATGGAGTAGCCAGTATACTCTTCTTCCATGTAGCTGTTAACATAGGAATGACCATAGGTGTTGCGCCTGTAATAGGAATACCTCTCCCCTTTTTCAGTTACGGAGGTTCTTCGCTTTGGGCTTTCACCATTCTGATATTCATATTCCTACGCTTAGATGCCAATCGCTTGCAAGTGTTTAGTTAATAATGGAACACCTAGCTGTTTTCGCAATCGTTTTTAATATAGTAGAAAACAAGGTTATATCCTTTTTTTTTAATACATTCGCATCGCTTTAACGATATAAAGGAACAATATATGAAGACATTGATAATAAATATCAAACAGTTAGTGCAAGTTGAAAAGAATCCTCGTACATGGGTCGCTGGTAAAGAAATGTCGCATCTGGATACAATTCCTAATGCATGGTTATTGGTTGAAGATGACAAAATCGCCGATTTTGGCGAGATGAAAGATTTAGATACGGAGAAAATATATGCAGGAGGAGATGTAGTAAAGGAGATTGATGCAACGGGACGATTGGTTATGCCATCCTATTGTGACTCTCATACGCATTTAGTTTATGCAGGAAGCCGTGAAGTGGAATATATTGACAAGATACGTGGTCTTTCGTATGAAGAAATAGCCAAACGTGGCGGAGGGATTCTAAATTCAGCTGAACGTATTCGTAAAGCAAGCGAAGATGAACTTTACGATGCGGCTTATCAACGCATTCAAGAAATCGCAGGATACGGAACCGGTGCAGTTGAAATCAAAAGCGGTTATGGACTTGACACTGAAAGTGAAATGAAAATGCTACGTGTTATTCGCCGTTTGAAGGAAGATACACCTCTTTTGATTAAATCAACATTTTTGGGAGCACATGCTGTACCTGCTGAATACAAAGGTCGCCAGACTGAGTATGTTGACTTGATTATCAACGAAATGATACCAATGGTTGCCTCAGAGGATTTGGCAGACTATATTGATGTATTTTGTGATAAAGGATTCTTTACTGTTGAAGATACAGATCGTATGCTAAATGCAGGGATGAAATATGGAATGCGTGCGAAGATACACGCCAACGAACTAGACTACTCGGGTGGTATTCAAGTTGGAGTAAAATACAATGCTCTTTCTGTTGACCATTTGGAATATGTTGGAGATGAAGAAATCGCTTGTTTATTGGGTAGTGAAACCATGCCAACAGTATTGCCAGGTGCTGCATTTTTCTTAAATATGCCTTATTCTCCTGTACGAAAAATGATAGATGCAGGACTTCCTGTGGCCCTTGCTTCTGATTATAATCCGGGTTCTTCTCCTTCTGGTAATATGAAATTTGTCATGTCTCTTGGATGTGTTAACTATAAAATGTTACCGGAAGAGGTTATTAACGCAACAACTATCAACTCTGCATATGCGATGGGTGTACAAGAAGAAGTCGGAAGTATAGCAGTTGGGAAATTTGCCAATTTCTATATTACTACACCGATAGCAGGTATTGAATATCTCCCATATGCCTATACCGCAGATTTAGTAGAAATGATATTTTTAAAAGGTGAACAATATTGATACATAGTTCGACCGTATATAATATAGATTTTTAAATAATAAACAACATTGATATGAAAAAGTTAATTGAGTGTGTACCTAATTTCAGTGAAGGTAATGACATGCACATCATCAATCAAATTACAGATGCAATGAAAACTGTTGAAGGCATCAGTGTGATTGATGTTGACCCAGGTAAAGCGACAAACCGTACTGTTGTAACTATGGTTGGAGAACCTGAACCTATTTGCGAAGCAGCTTTCCGTGCTGTAAAAAAAGCTGCAGAATTAATTGACATGACTAAACATAAAGGTGCTCACCCTCGTTTTGGTGCAACTGATGTATGCCCGTTAGTTCCTGTATCTAATATCACAATGGATGAAACAATAGAGTATGCACGTAAATTAGCAAAACGTATTGGAGAAGAATTGAACATACCTGTATATTGTTACGAAAATGCGGCATTCGCACCAGAACGTAAAAACTTAGCAACCTGTCGTGCAGGTGAATATGAAGCTTTGGGCGAGCGCTTATCAAGCGAAAAATGGCATCCTGACTTTGGTCCTCGCGAATTAAATGAATGGACTGCAAAAACAGGAGCTACAGCCGTTGGTGCACGTAACTTCTTAGTTGCCTACAATGTCAATTTAAATACCACTTCTACACGTCGTGCAAATTCTATTGCTTTTGACGTACGTGAAAGAGGACGTGTAAAACGCGAAGGCAATCCTATCACAGGTAAAAAAGTATTAGATGAAAATGGTAAGCCTGTTATGATTCCAGGTACATTGAAATCTGTAAAAGCGATTGGTTGGTACATTGAAGAATATGGAATTGCACAGATTTCTATGAATCTGACAGATATTTCCATAACTTCTATGCATGAAGCTTTTGATGAAGTATGCCGTAAAGCTGCAGATCGCGGAATTCGTGTTACCGGTTCTGAATTAGTTGGTGTACTTCCTTTAAATGCTATGTTGGAAGCCGGACGTTATTTCTTGCGTAAACAACAGCGTTCAACAGGAGTTTCAGATAAAGAATTAATTAAAATTGCAGTTAAATCATTAGGATTGGATGAACTTTATCCTTTTGATCCGCATAAAAAAATTATTGAATATATCCTTGAGGACGAAGCAATGAAAGGAAAGAAACGTCTAATTGATATGAATTTGACAGACTTTGCTGATGAAACTGCTTCTGAATCTCCAGCTCCTGGTGGTGGTTCTATTTCTGCATACATGGGTGCATTAGGATCTGCGTTAGGAACAATGGTAGCCAACCTTTCCTCACATAAGCGTGGTTGGGATGAACGTTGGGAAGAATTTAGTGATTGGGCAGAAAAAGGGAAAGCCTATCAGAGTGAGTTGATGAAATTGGTGGACGAAGATACAAATGCATTTAATAAAATCATGGATGCTTTTAGTCTTCCCAAAAAAACAGAAGAAGAAAAAGCCGCTCGTCAACAAGCTGTACAAAATGCCACTCGTTATGCAACAGAAGTCCCATTTAAAACTTTACGTTTGTGTTACGAATGCATGTCTGTAGCTAAAGCTATGGCAGAAATCGGTAATCCAAATTCTGTAACTGATGCAGGAGTTGGTGCATTAGCAGCACGTGCCGGTGTTATGGGAGCTTTCTTAAATGTGAAGATTAATGCTGCAGGGTTGGAAGATAAAGCTTTCGCTGCTGATATCATCAATCAAGGTGCTGAAATTGTCGCTAAAGCAAATGCATTAGAAACTGAAATTCTTGAAATTGTAAATTCGAAAATCTAGTGTAACTCTATATAAAGTAAACCCCAAAAAATTTTGGGGTTTATTTTATTTATACAGTATCATCAAACATTTACGATTTTACCTAATTTCACATACCACACATAGCCTACAACTTGCAAATATCCCATTTCACGAAGTGTCTTACAATAAAAACGTACCTGACTGAGATATTTATTATCTTCACTTTGTCCAAATTTATAATCAATAACAACTACCTTGCCATCACGTTCGACAACTCTATCAGGACGTGCCTTACGACCTCCGGGGAAAAGAATATCCCGCTCATTAATTATCCTATTCTCTGGATGAAACCAATCGTAAACTTGAGGTAATTCAAGATATTTTAGTATCTGCGTACTATATTTTTTTTTCTCATCACTACGAATAAGACCACAAAGATATACTTGAGTAACTGCTTGTTCTACATCATTTATATTACAAATTGACTTGAATATCTCGTGTAAAAGTTTCCCTTCATTAATTGCAGAAAGACTGGATTCTTTAGGTTCTGTATAATCACGATACAGATATTTTACATTTATACGATTATAAGGTTGCCATACTGGATAATTTTGAAGTGAAAATGGACTTGCTACATCTTCAGAATTATTACCCAAAACTCTTTGTTCGCCGAATTCATATTGCCCACTACTTTCAATTTCAACTCCCATATCCCCCAATACTAAAAATATGAATGCTCCTATATCAGCTAAAGAAATACTACCATCTTTATTTACTTTAGGCGAATAAGGCCGAAGGTACAATTCCGTCTTTGGACGAGTTAAAGC
>CAKVCR010000215.1 GCA_934725835.1 uncultured Odoribacter sp. | reverse complement strand
CCATAAAGCGGAATCCCTCTCCCAAAAGTTCCAGACGACGCTGCAACATCACCTCTTCCACCAAGGCATTTCCTGTCACATTCGGGAGATCATATTCCGGATCGCGGGCACTTACCAACTCATACAGGACATTCGCTGCTTCTCTGTCCTGACCGCTGCGAGCCAACCCTTCTGCCTCAATCAGATACATTTCGGCTGCACGCATATAACAATAATCCCCGGACCAGTTGGCATAAGACGGCAGACGGAATTTATTCACCGTATAAGGAGGAACTTCAAATTCACCATTGTCACAAACCAATATATCCCCGTCTGCACCGACACATACCGATTTCCTCACATCGCTGTCATTCATCGCATCATACAATTGCGAATTTATCCGCTTTTCATTACCGAGCTCATTATATCCTATTGAACAGGGATCCACATGTGAAAAATAGGAAGCGTAAATAGTCGATTGGTCAACCTTTATCTGCATACCCCACATCCACTCCGGATTAGTCACACTGTTAAAACCGGCTGCAAACAATTCTTGAGGCATCAAATCAAAGCCCTGTCTCGCCTCGTGTGCCATCTTGGCAGCCTCTTTATATTTTCCCATCGTCAGCAACACTTCCGCTTTGATTCCCTGTGCCACATTCAAATTAAAATGGCTGATATGTATCCTCTCTTCCGTCAACAGCATCATCGCCGAATCAAGGTCGGTATTAATGCGAGTATAAACATCTTCCACCGTACTGCGGGCTTTCCCCTCACTGGTCGGATGCGTATATACGGGGATTCCCAATTGGGTGTTACTGCCTTCCGGTTTATAACGCTCCGCATACAACTGCACCAACTTAAAATAGCTGTGTGCACGAAATGCGTACGCCTGTCCTTTCAGATTGTCGCGATCCTTCTGCTCTCCCTCCATGGCATCCACATTCGCAAGCAAAAGATTCATATTGTCAATCGTACCGTAATAGTACATCCATACAAATTTATTATCTTCATCATTCGCACTTCTGTGTGACAACCAGGAATACCACGATTCATAATAGTTCCAGTAACCATCTCCCGTGTAATAATCCTCACCCAGCATATCGGTCATGATATCCACCGCCTTCTGCCCGTAATGTGCTTGAGACTCATAACTGATATAAGTGCGGCGCAACGTACCGTTCAGCAGCATCATTCCTCCATCCGTCGAAGTAAGCAATATATCATCCGTATATTTATTCGACGGTTCTCGATCCAAAAAATCACTGTTGCAGGATGTAAACACCAACATCCAAACCAACGGCAATATATATAGTATCTTCATAATTGTCTATTTTAGAAATTAATATTCAAACCAACAGAAACCACTCGGTTCGGCACGTAGGTATTATCGCTCACTCCGGAGAACGCCTGGGTCGGGTCCATTCCTTTCAATTTTGTAAAAGTAACCAGATTGTCCCCGCTCACAAACACCTTGACGGACGACATACCCACACGGCTACTCCACTCCGCAGGAAGCGTATAGGAAAGATTGATGTTACGCAACGACAGGTAAGAAGCATCCTTCAGGAAGCGATTGCTGGATCTTGCAATATACCGATTACCCTTTTCAATTCTTGGCACATCGGTCACATCACCCGGATTTCTCCAACGTTTCAATATATCCTTATGCCATGCATGTCCCAAACTGCCGGCATGCATCAAAAGCTGGTAATTGCTGTCATACATCTTGCCTCCGACAGAATAGGAGAAAAATACCGACAGGTTCACCCCCTTCCACGAAAAATTATTGGTAAAACCGCCATATACTTTAGGGATAGCAGAACCTACATACTGTTTACTCTTCGGATCTTTGGACGCCAACGAATAATCATTTGTCTTTTCCCAAGTATCTCCGTTTTTATACCACCACAACTCATCTCCGTTTTCAGCATCCACCCCTGCCCATTTCATCAACCAGAAATCATAGATAGAACCGCCTTCCACCCATTTTTTCGTACCGTTCCAAACCTCCTCTTGCGTCAGCTTCGTCAGTTTATTCTTATAGTGGGTCAAATTGAAATCCAATGTCCACTTGAATGCACGCTCCTTTAGAATATCAAAAGACAATTGCAGCTCTATTCCCTTATTGTCCATCGATGCGGCATTCTGCATGATGGAAGGCAACCCTGTGGAATAAGGGATAGGAACAGCATACAGCATATCTTCCCCCTTACGGATAAAATAGTCCACCTCACCACGGATGCGATTCAGGAAACCGAATTCAAGGCCGACATTGAAATTGGTATTTTTCTCCCAATGCAAATCCCTATTGCCTGTTGTGGTATGAATGACGCCTCCAAAATCATGATTGGGATATGGCTCGAAGAAATTCTGCCATGCATAGTAATAGGGATATCCATATTCATCAAGGATATTATCATTTCCCTGCACTCCGTACGACACTTTCAACTTCAAGTTGTCCATCCATTTGGCATCTTTCATAAAGGCTTCCTGCGAAATTCTCCAGGATGCACCCACCGACCAGAAGTCTCCCCAACGGCTGTCTTTATAGAAACGCGAACTACCGTCCCGGCGGTAAGAACCGGATATATAGTAGCGATTGGCATAATCATACCCCACATGTCCGAACCAACCTTCTATCGCATGCTCGTCGGTCTGGCTATTGCCATCCTCCAACTGTGCACCAAATGCCAAATCATTCGACATCTCCAATGGGAAACCGGTACGCCGTGCAAAAACACTCTTCTCTACATACCGATAACTTTCATGTCCCACCATTGCAGATACATTATGCAGTCCGAATTCTTTATTAAAATTCAATATCTGGTTGAATGTAAGCGATTCTATCCTCAAAGCCTCCACACGGCCTCGTCCTCCGACATTGGCTGCATCACCGAACTTATTGTTATACATTTGGGTATAACGGCGATTCAATATATCCGCACTTCCGCTCACTTTGAAAGTAAAGTTGCGCAAGAACTTCGTACCGGCAGTGACGTTAATATTGAAATTATCGGTCTGATTCCAGACTGCATCATGAATCAATGTAGCCAGATTGTTGGTCCGTCCGTTGAAAGGGCGATTCTCTCCATAATCAAAAACCTTGTTTCCCTCACTGTCCAATATATAATTACCTTGCTCATCGCGTTTGTAAATCGGGAATATCGGAGCAATCATACGGGAATAAAAGAACGGATTGATGGCATATGTTCCTGATGGCTGCATCATCTGATTGCTCTTGTCATTGGTATACCCCATATTTCCCTCCAGATTGAACCAGTCGGTAAACTGACTGTTAATATTCGCTCTTGCCGTGAAACGCTGATAGTCCGTACGGGTCATAATCCCCTCCTCGTCCAGCCAACCAAGCGAAAGATAATAGGTGGTCTTGTCCGAGCCTCCGCTCATGGAAAGCATATAATCCTGCTTCAACCCGGTACGGAACAGTGCATCGCCCCAATTGTCATGATAGAGCAACTGGGCGGAAGCATCCACCTTACCATCCGCACTTATCAGTTTATCGGCGGGAATGTTATAATTATTATAGCCGCCGAGCTGCTTGTTGATAAGATTGGCTGCAGCATATTCGGAAGCCTCTTTCATGGATTGTCCCGTCCCCACCAACGAATTTCTGTATGCTTCCCAGGAAGTCTCGTAATAATCCTTTACTCCGATTCTGGAATATTCGGGAATTGCACGGGATGAAAATCCCCAGACAGCCTTGACGCTCAGCGTCGACTTCTCGGCATTTCCCTTTTTGGTCTGTATCATAATGACACCATTGGCTCCACGCGCACCGTACAAAGCAGCCGAAGCCGCATCCTTCAACACTGAAATCGATTCTATATCATCCGGATTGATGGAACTGATGTCCCCGTCAAAAACAACTCCGTTCAACACATACAAAGGAGCAGAAGAGGATGACAGCGAACCGATACCACGGATACGGACTGTAGCTCCCGAGCCCGGCTGACCGGTGCCGCCCATCACCTGCAAACCGGGCGCTGTACCTTCCAATGCTTTGGTGACAGACACGACATTCATTTTTTCCAGCTGTTCGTTCTTTATCACCTCTGCAGCACCTGTAAAGCTCGATTTTTTGGCTGTTCCATAAGCCACGACCATCACTTCATCCAATTTCTCGTTGGCAGGCTTCAAACGAATCGTCAGATTGGCTTTGATTTCCACTTCCTGCGTTTCCATTCCCATAAACGAAACGATTAATTCGGTAGCAGATTCCGGCACTTTCAGCGTAAAATGCCCATGAGCATCAGAAGCCACCCCGATAGATGTACCTTTGACCAATACCGTAGCACCGGCTATCGGCTCATCATTTTCTGCAGACAAGATACGTCCTGAAACATTTTTCGTCTGCGCACTCAACATGCATACCCCCATCCAAAGGAATGCAAGCAACAAATACAATCGTTTTCTCATAAAAATAGGTTTAGGTCTAAAAATAGTTAATAACAAATACAAATGCCTGTCCATATTCAGAATGCATTTGCGCCGAGCCGTCAAACCCGGGGAAGCACGCTCAGTTTTATCGTACGCTTCACATGAGCATATTTTCCATCTCATCTAGGAACCCGCATCAAACGTATAAAACTTTTTTGACATTCCAAAAGAAATGCGAAAAAAAAGCTTAACACGCCCTTAATATTTTCTTAACACGCAGTAAAACACCTATATTTTTCGCCCTAAAATTAAAAATCGGCTTTTTGCATACATTCTCACAAAAATGTTATACTTTTGAGGTCAGAATATCAATAAACTTACAGTTATGTACGGAAAATTTCAAGATTTCTTAAAAACTGAAATTCAGTCTATCAAAGATGCCGGCTTATACAAGACCGAGCGACTGATTGCTACCCCGCAGGGAGCAGAAATTAAATTAACTACAGGCGAAACTGTATTGAACTTTTGCGCAAACAACTATTTAGGTCTTTCTTCTCATCCGAGAGTGATTGAAGGCGCCAAGAAAGCATTGGATGCACGTGGTTATGGAATGTCATCAGTACGTTTCATCTGCGGAACTCAGGATATCCACAAAGAATTGGAAGCTAAAATCTCTAAGTTCTTTGGCACAGAAGACACTATATTATATGC
>CAKVCR010000214.1 GCA_934725835.1 uncultured Odoribacter sp. | reverse complement strand
CTTATGGAGTGTGGGCAGAAAAATCCATGTATGGACGTAAATATATGGGGGTATTGCGCACTACATTTGTCATCAATGGTGAAGGCATCATCACGAAAGTCATCACAAAAGTGAATACGAAAGCAGCAGCAGAACAGCTTTTGACAGCAATGGCAGAATAATGAAATAATTAATCCAATCAAAAAATATGGCAGATAAAGAAAAAAATCTAGAGAAACTGAAAGCTCTCCAACTGACCTTGGACAAGATTGAAAAGAATTTTGGCAAGGGAAGCATTATGAAACTGGGAGACAACCAGGTGGAGAAGATTCCGGTAATCTCATCAGGCTCAATTGCCTTGGATAAAGCATTGGGCGTTGGCGGTTATCCCAAAGGCCGCGTTATTGAAATCTACGGACCGGAATCATCCGGTAAGACAACATTGGCAATCCATGCCATAGCAGAAGCACAAAAACAGGGCGGCATTGCAGCCATCATCGATGCCGAGCATGCTTTTGACCGGACTTATGCAGCTAAATTGGGCGTAGATATTGAAAACCTATTCATCTCGCAACCGGACAACGGCGAACAGGCACTGGAAATTGCCGACCAGCTGATTCGCTCTGCAGCAATCGACATCATTGTCATCGACTCTGTTGCAGCACTGACACCCAAGGCTGAAATAGAAGGGAATATGGGAGACAGCGTCATGGGACTTCAGGCCCGCCTGATGTCGCAGGCATTGCGTAAGCTCACCAGCACAATCAGCAAGACAAACACTTGCTGCATATTTATCAACCAATTACGAGATAAAATCGGTGTTATGTTCGGTAATCCGGAAACAACAACCGGCGGTAATGCTCTGAAATTCTATGCTTCTGTGCGTTTGGATATCCGTAAAATCGGACCTATCAAAGACGGCGAAGAAATCCTGGGTAACCATACACGCGTAAAGGTGGTGAAAAACAAAGTGGCACCTCCATTCCGTAAAGCGGAATTCGACATCATGTATGGCGAGGGAATTTCCATCTCGGGTGAAATTGTAGACCTCGGTGTTGAATGCAACATCATCAAGAAGAGCGGAAGCTGGTTCTCGTATGGAGAAAACAAATTAGGGCAAGGACGAGAGACAGTCAAACAGTTGATTATGGATAATCCGGAATTAGCCGAAGAATTGAAACAGAAAATCGTCAATGCTCTCAATGGCACAACCGAAGAAAGCAATACTGCTGCAGAACCGACTGAAAGTGAAGATTAAAACTATGAGAAAAACATTATTACCAATATTATGTGTGCTATCCATGATGGCATGTAATGAGAATAAAACGACAGAAACCCAAGAAGGGAAAGGATATAAAACTCCTGATAATTTAAAATTGGAATCGGATGTCATGACTCCTGAAGTGCTGTGGTCATTCGGCAGATTAGGAGGAGTAAGCATTTCGCCCGACGGCACGAAGGCTGTGTATGGCGTCACCTATTTCAACAAAGAGGAAGACCGCGGATATACAGATTTGTATGTCATGACTTTGGCAGATGGCAAGGTGAAACAAATCACAGATACCGAATCCAATGAAGCAGAAGCGACCTGGACTCCGGACGGCAAGCATATCGCCTATATCTACAAAGGACAGTTGTGGGAAATGGAGCCTGACGGCAGCAATGCCCGACAGATTACCAACATAGAGGGTGGCATCAACGGATACGTATATGCCCCGGATATGTCCAAGATTGTATATTTGAAGGATGTACAGCTGGAACCGACCGTGAAGGATTTGCATCCGGACCTTCCAAAAGCAAAAGCCAGAATCATCAACGACCAATTCTATCGCCATTGGGACGATTGGGTGGAGGCTTATACACACCTGTTCATTGCAGACTATGCCGCCGGCAAACAAATTACCGCCGGTAAGGATATCATGAAAGGCGAACGTTGGGAATCTCCCGTCCGTCCTTGGGGAGGAGTCGAGCAAATCGCATGGACAAAAGACAGCAAACAGTTGATTTACACCAGCCGCAAAAAAGTGGGCATAGAATATGCTGAAACTACCAATACGGACTTGTATGCCTATAATACAGAAAATGGTGAAACCATCAACTTGACAGAAGGGATGATGGGATATGACAAGAATCCTGTTATGTCCCCTAACGGTAAATACATGGCTTGGGAAAGCATGGAGCGAGAAGGTTACGAGTCAGATAAAAACCGTCTTTTCGTAATGGACCTGACGACCGGTGAAAAGAAAGACTATACTGAAAATTTCGAACAAAGTGCAGAAAGTCTTCAATGGGGCGATGACAATACTATCTGGTTCATTTCAGACTGGCATGCAACAGACGAGATTTATTCATTAGACATAACAACCGGCAAAATCACCAAACACACAGATGGTGTGCACAACTATACTTCTGTTATCCCTGCCGGAGACCAGCTTTATGCAACCAAGGTGTCAATGAGTATGCCGGCAGAGTTTTACCGCGTTGACCCTCAAAGCGGCAAAGACGAACAGCTGACGTTTATCAATAAAAACCTTCTCGACCAATTGACAATGGGCAAAGTAGAAAAACGTTGGGTAAAGACTACCGACAACAAGGATATGTTGGTTTGGATGATTTATCCTCCTCATTTTGATGCCAACAAAAAATATCCAGCCATATTATACTGTGAAGGTGGTCCTCAAAGTACTGTGAGCCAATTCTGGAGCTACCGTTGGAACTTCCAGCAAATGGCAGCAAACGGCTATATCATTGTCGCTCCCAATCGTCGCGGCTTGCCGGGATTCGGCATGGAATGGCTGGAACAAATCAGTGGAGACTATTCCGGACAGAATATCAAAGACTATCTTTCAGCAATTGACGATGCCAAAAAAGAACCATACATTGATGAAAACCGTTTAGGTTGTGTCGGAGCATCGTATGGCGGTTACTCCGTATATTATTTAGCCGGTCATCACGACAAACGCTTCAAGGCATTCATCGCCCACTGTGGAATTTTCGACTTGAAAATGCAGTATTATACAACCGAAGAGATGTGGTTTGCCAATTGGGATATGGGTGGTGCTCCCTGGCAGAAAAACAACAAAGTGGCACAACGCACTTTTGCCAATTCACCGGACTTATTCGTAGGCAATTGGGATGCTCCTATCTTGGTAATCCACGGACAAAAAGACTTCCGTATCGATGCTTCACAGGGTATGGCAGCCTTTAATGCTGCACGCATGAGAGGTATTCCTGCACAGTATCTATACTTCCCGACGGAATGCCACTGGGTAACAGGTTGCCAGGATGGAATCCTATGGCAGCGCACCTTTAAATCATGGCTTGACAAATGGTTAAAGGAATAAGATTTATCTTTTTAATACAATAAACCGGACGGATTCGTCCGGTTTATTTTTTATCGCCTAAAAATTATATATTGAAAAATATTTCACTAAATTTGCTACATATATAGATAAATTATACAAATATAGAGGAAAGTGTTTAAAATTGTGTGTATCTTGGTGTTGTGTATGCTTACGTGTTGTTGTGCACACAAGCATTCGAAAGAATCAGACGAAGACAATGACTTCACTACTGCGCCTATTCTGTTAACACTCAATATTATTTTAGAGCCGGACTTTCGTACATCAGAATGTAACATACTTCAGACATCTGATATTAACGGGCAATATCGCAAACGTTTCCTTATAGAAGCCAGACAAAACAATACTGTCATTACCCGGAAAACCGTTTTCCCCGACACACTTTCGCTTATCAAAGACTCGTTGTTCCTGTCAATAGATTTGGAATTACAGACCTCAAAATACGATCTTTCCGTATGGATGGATTACACAGAAAAAGATACTGATTGTCATTATATTACCGACCATCTGAACAATATAACCTGCGTTGAGCCGTATTGCGGAAACACGCCTACAAAAGAGTGTCTCTACGGACATAAAACCATTGATTTAAGAAAATTCGGAAATCAAAGGAATTTGCATGTCGAAACAAATATAAATATTCATCCGCCAGTGGCAAAATACGAGATTATCACGACTGACGTTGAAGAATTTATAAAACAAACGTCCTGGCAACCCCATAAAAGTTATCACGTCATATTCACATACCTTTTCTTCTATCCCATGGTATACAACGCTTATGAAAGCACTGTCAAGGATTCCTGGAGCGATGTATCCTTTGAAATCCCTCTGAATATAACTGATAAAAAACAGAAAGAATGTACGCTTGGTTTTGACTATATACTGGCAGACACAACTACTAACATCGTCATGTTAGCCCTGACAGTCAAAGACGAGAACGGCAAAGAAATAATTACAAGTTCTCCTATCAAAATTCCTTATAGACAAGGATATTTCACCCCGATAACGGGACGATTCCTCACTAAAAACAAGAGCGGAGGATTTGAGATAAACACAGAATTTGATGATGAAATCAACATTGATATCGATAATTTAATTAACCAATTAAAATAACTATCATGAATAAAAAACACTTTTACTTTTGGCTGATGGCTATCATCTGTATAGCAACAGGATGTAACAACGATGAGTATAACACCAATGACGCAAAAGAGAATAACCGCGTTACTATCGGTGCGAATATCAATCACGGATTGTACTCCCGTGCGACACCTCCTCCAACGTTGTCCGGTTATACGATGCGCTTTATTCTGGAAGTATGGCAAAAGGAGCAAATTATCCACCGGGAAGAGAAACTGCAAGAGCAGCAGGATATGATTTTTTCATTTAATCTCGATAACCCGGGCGACTACGATGTACTGGTGTGGGCTGACTATATTAAAGAAACTTTCCAAACCGGCGAAGAATCTGCACCAAACTCCTACACTCACTATTCCGATTTGTATTATCAGACCAACAGCACCACGGGCCTGAAGGGAATAACACTCATTCCTGACAACTATATTATTAACGACGCCAGCCGTGACGCCTTCTGTGTATGTCAAAAAATCACCAAATCACCCTTAAAGTTTGAACGGACCTTGACATTAAATCGCCCATTCGGACAACTCAATTTCATCGAAAAAGACAATACTTTACTTGAAAAGGTAAAAAACATGAGTTATTCATACCAGGTTCCTAAAACCTTTAATGTCGCAAC
>CAKVCR010000213.1 GCA_934725835.1 uncultured Odoribacter sp. | reverse complement strand
ACCCGACAATATCCCCATCGCCAAAAATATGCCGGATATTTCCGGCAGATACCACCCATGTCCCATCACTCCAATTACCAGAAAAACCACGGTAAATGCCAATATTGACAGAATAAAAAAATGAAATGATTTTCTTAACCCCATCCAACCGAACACCGCAAACAAAGCAGTGCATACTGGCACAGCATAGAGCTGAGTCGAAGCATTCCCCACCTTGAAATTCGAGCAAGGATAATATACCGAGAACAATATCAATCCCATCAATATCAACCCATACACAAACCAAGCCATACGTGATGTATGAAATGCCACTTCCTCTATTCCCTCATTTCGACGATTACGCCAATAAGCATCGGCCTCATACAACGGAGACAAAGTAGGCTTACGCTTCACCCGGCCAGCATAGACCAACACACAAGCTACCAATATTACCGTTAATACAACCCAGCAAAAAAAACGATACTCAAAACCAGAAAACAGAGGCAAACCTGCCAATCCTTGAGCAATACCCACTGTAAAAGGATTCAACATAGCACCAGAAAAACCGACATGTGCAGCTACATATACCATACACAACCCTGTAATTGAGTCATACCCCATAGATATAGCCAATGGCACGATAATAATCACAAAAGCCAACGTTTCTTCACTCATACCAAAAACAGCGCCAAACAAACTAAACAACACCATAACCATGGAAATGACAATATTGTTAACACCCAAGCGCTTCATCCACGCATGCCGTTCCAATCCCTGAGTAAACCGCAAAAACGAAAAAATCCCCACATCAATAGCTCGACTACTATTCATTATCTGAAAAGCGCCACCAATAATCAACAGAAAAGCAATAATTCCCGCCTGTTTTTCAAAACCCTCCAATAAAGATGTAAACACCTGCCATGTCTGCGGAGCTCGTTCCACAGCATGATACGACCCTTCCACAATCACAGTTCTTTCTGTGCCGTTCACCTCCACCATCTGATGACTGTACTCTCCAGCCGGAATAATCCAAGACAAAGCAGCACAAATCAGAATGATTGAAGAAATAATAGTATACGTATGTGGTATTTTCTTTAGCATAGCCTTACATTTTTATTATTGTGCAAAGATAATATTCTTATGATATTTTACATTCTCCCTTTGAGATAATCCAAAATTATTGCGAAATTCGCAACGCACAAAACAATAAATTCAAACATTCAAGACCATGAAAAAAATCAGAGCAGCCGTCATCGGATATGGCAATATCGGAAAATATGTAATCGAAGCCTTACAGGTAGCTCCCGATTTCGAAATCGCAGGAATTGTGCGCAGAAATGCTACACAAATTCCACATGAAATCGCAAATTACAAAATAGTTAGCTCACTAAAAGAATTAGACAACGTACAAGTTGCCATTCTCTGTACTCCAACCCGCAGCGTAGAGAAATTTGCATTAGAGGCATTGTCAATGGGTATCAACACTGTAGACAGTTTCGACATTCATTCCCAAACAGTAGCACTCCACCACACACTTGACGAAGCTGCTCGTCATTACAAAGCAGTATCCATTATGTCTGCCGGCTGGGACCCAGGGTCCGACTCCGTTGTCCGCGCACTATTAGAGACTTGTGCTCCCAAAGGTCTTACCTATACAAACTTCGGTCCAGGCATGAGCATGGGACATACCGTAGCAGTCAAAGCCATTGAAGGTGTAAAAGCCGCCCTCTCCATGACCATTCCGACAGGCACAGGAATCCACCGTCGCATGGTGTATATCGAACTGTTAGACGGATACAATTTTACGGATATCGCCCGCAAAATCAAAGAAGATGACTATTTTGTTCACGATGAAACCCACGTTATGCAGGTAGAAGACGTCAATGCGCTCCTCGATATGGGTCACGGAGTAAATCTTACCCGGAAAGGTGTATCCGGAAAAACACAAAACCAACTTTTTGAATTCAACATGCATATCAACAATCCGGCCCTCACCAGCCAAATCATGGTATCATCTGCACGTGCCGCCATGCGTCAACAGCCAGGTTGTTACACATTGATAGAGATTCCAATTGCAGATATGCTTTACGGCGAAAGGAAAGAATTGATTAAACGCTTGGTATAAAAAGTAATTCATAAAATAATCATGACAGACAAATTAAAAGACGAGATTCGCAAAGCACAAGAAGTTTTGAAAAACGGAGGAGTTATACTTTATCCCACAGACACTATTTGGGGATTAGGCTGTGATGCCACCAACGAAGAAGCGGTCAAACGCATCTATGAAATAAAAAAACGCTCCGACCACAAGTCAATGCTTGTTCTTTTAGAAGACGCTGGTAAAATTGCATCGTATGCTGATGTTCCCGATATCGCACTCGACCTGATAGAGGTTGCAGACAAACCCACGACTATCATCTATCCGAACGCCAAACGGTTAGCTCCTAGTCTTATCGCAGAAGATGGCACCATTGGCATCCGTATCACATGCGAAGAGTTCACGTCATCTCTACTCCACCGAATCAACTGTCCGCTCGTCTCCACCTCTGCCAACATTAGCGGAGAACCATCTCCTCGCTTTTACGATGAGATTAGTGAAGAAATCCGCAATGCAGTGGATTATATCGTAGACTATCGTCGCAATGACAAACGCTCGTCAACACCATCCAGCATTATAAAACTGGGCATGAGCGGAGAAATAGAAATTATCAGAAAATAATTCAGAAACATGGCACTTATATTAAATATAGACACCTCTACCACAGTTTGTTCGGTGGCATTAGCCAAAGACGGACAAACAATCGCACTGAAAGAAAACAACGAAGGACTGAACCATTCGGTATTACTTGGCACTTACGTAGATGAAATTCTTCAGGATAACAATCTCACTGTAGCATCTTTAGATGCTGTAGCAGTCAGTATGGGACCGGGGTCTTATACCGGTCTGCGTATAGGTGTTTCCTTAGCAAAAGGTCTCTGCTACGGAGCTAACAAACCGTTAATTGCCGTCCCCACTTTACAGGCATTAGCTCTATCCGTAGCCAACCAACTTCAAGAAAATGCCCTCTATTGTCCGATGATTGATGCCAGACGAATGGAAGTATACACAGCATTTTACGACCGCTCAAACAACACGATCATTGACACCAAGGCAGAAATCATTAACGAAACGTCGTTTGCAGATTTGCTATCTGACAACACCATTTACTTTTTCGGCAACGGTAGCGACAAAGTAAAAAGCACACTCACCTCTCCAAATGCCCGTTTTATCAGCAATATAGAGACATCCGCCAGCCATCTTGCACCGCTTGCCGAGCAGGCATGGCAAAACAAACAATTTGTTGATGTAGCCTATTTCGAACCTTTCTATCTGAAAGACTTTGTTGCAACAACGCCAAAAAAGAAAGTTATTTAAACCACAAAACAAATGAAAACAAAAATCTTATTGTTCATATTGGCAATCTGTGTACTTGAGTCTTGCCAAAAAGAAGCAAAGCTGGAAATGAAAAAGATTAAAACCACGGAAACAGAGACTCAATGGGAAATACATATAGAACACTCTGTATTTTCTTTTACAGAAGCTGCCGTGGAAAAATCATGTGCCATATTCAACGACGAAATTGGAGGTCTTGTAAACGGAATACACGCAGCATTCATAGAACAATGCAAAGAACAAATTGCCAGTCTTGATTCTGTAGGAATCAAAACCTCCGGGAAATATGAGTTATTTATTTCCGACACAGTCTATATGGCCAGCGACAAATTCATCAGTGTATTGGTAGAGGCATACGAATATTTTGGGGGAGCAAATGGAAACACCAACTATTATGCTCTGAATTATGATATCAAGAATAACAAATTCATCACCAATAATGATTTGCTAGACCACAACAAAAGTCGTGAAATCAATGCACTGCTGAAAACATATCTAAAAGACCCGGAACATTGCTATACATTTGAAAAGCCGAGATTGGATATTTCTTCTGCCATCAATTTCTCCCCTAACAGTCTTGAAGTCACCTATGGCAAGTACATTCTAGGTCCGGGAGCTTGTGGTCCTATAACGATATCTGTACCTTTGGAAAAACTCCATGGAATGGTAAAAATAGCCTTCCGATAATTTTTTTTCAAAAAAAAGCTGCCAAAAGTTTGATGGCATCAAAAATAATACTACTTTTGCACCCGTTATCGAAAGAGACGGGGCGTAGCGCAGTCCGGTAGCGCATCTGCTTTGGGAGCAGAGGGTCGCAGGTTCGAATCCTGTCACCCCGACAAAAATTCAAAAACCAGTTTTCCATCATGCGGATAGCTGGTTTTCTTTTTATATTATACATTTCCCATATTCTTTTATCTTCAGGCACAAGGCAATATTATTAAGTATGGTTATTAGAACATGAGCAATATACACAATAAAAAAAAGCAATCCCCAAAATCATTGAGAATTGCTTTCAAGGGTGGAAGATCGGGCTCGAACCGACGACCTTCGGAACCACAATCCGACGCTCTAACCTACTGAGCTACATCCACCATTTTGCTTTTGCGTTGCAAAGATAGATATAATATTTCATTCTCCAAACAAAACAACTAAAAAATATAATATTTTTCTCATCATCGTTCCGGTGTCAATTCTATATTTCCTGCTTCTATCTCATTTGCAGCATATTCCAACTGCTCATACCATTCTTTCCCATAACGTTCAATCAACGCATCACGCAAAAAACGGTAAACAGGAATCCCCTCTTTGCTGCCTTTTACTCGTGCACAATGGCAAATACTCCACTTATGATAATTCAAAGCTTCAAAATCTCCATAGTCAGTTATCCGAATAGGGTATAGATGGCATGATATAGGCTTACGGAATGTTGACTTCCCTTGTGTCCATGCCTTCTCTATAGCACACCAGCATATTCCTTGTTCTTCTATTGCGTATGCACACTCTCCTCCATGAATCAAAGGCGTTCCTAAATCACCATCACTATCTATCACAGCAAATCCTTGCTCCTTGACAGCCTCTACCCCTTCCGGCTTCATAAAAGAACGGATTCCCTCATAATTCTCTTCAATCTTAGCCTGTTCACTCTCTTCCAACGGTGCACCAGAATCGCCCTCCACACAACAAGCCCCCCTACATTGCTGAATATCACAGCAA
>CAKVCR010000212.1 GCA_934725835.1 uncultured Odoribacter sp. | reverse complement strand
GTGTGCGACCTTCCATTGTTTGCGCATAGATATAGAATTTCGGTTCTGCATCTTGTACCAACCAACCTTTTTCTTGAAACATTTTGAAGTTTTCAACACTCTTGTTGTAAACAACTTCAGAATGAATATCTGTTCCTGCAGGACAGTCAATTTCAGCACGAGTAACATGCAATAATGATTTCGGCTTACCAGCAGCCATTTGAGCTGCTTCCTCCGAGTTCATTACGTCATATGGCAAGCAAGCCAATTCTTCACATACTTCCTGATTCGGAGTACGCAATCCTCTGAATGGTTTTACAATTGCCATATTATTTATTTACTTTAAATTTACAATCTCCATTTTCAAAGAAAGCAACAATCTGACGAGCAGCAGCCAATCCTGCGTTTACATTAGCCTCTTCAGTCTGAGCTCCCATCTTTTTCGGAGTAAAGAAATAACGTCCTTCGAATTGTGCAAATTCTGCTGCATTATCCGGAGCAATGTCAGCGATGTATTTGAAATCCGGACGTTCTGCCATTAATTTAACCAACTCTGCTTCATTGATAACCTCTTTGCGCGCAGTATTCACCAACACGCCACCTTTCGGCATACGGCTCAACAATTCATAGTTGATTGAATTTTTGGTTTTCTCAGTTGCAGGGATGTGCAAAGAGATATAATCACAAGCACTATACATTTCTTCAGCAGAATGCATTGGAATTGCTCCAGCAGCCTTGATTTGCTCATCTGTCATAAACGGATCGAAAGCATAAACTTCCATACCAAAGCCTCTAGCAATACGGCCCACATTCTGACCTACATTACCATAAGCGTGAACACCGATTTTGCGTCCTTTTAATTCATGACCAGATTTTCCATTATAGAAGTTACGAGCCATATAAACCATCATACCGAAGGCCAATTCAGCAACAGCATTTGAATTCTGTCCCGGAGTGTTCATAGCAACGACTCCACGAACAGTACAAGCTTGAAGGTCAATATTATCGTAACCGGCGCCTGCACGAACAATCACTTTCAGATTTTTAGCAGCATCGATAACTTCTTTAGTTGCTTTATCAGAACGGATAATCATTGCATCAACGTCAGCAACAGCTTCAATTAATGCTTCCTGAGTACCATATTTTTCCAATACAACCAGCTCATATCCCTGAGCCTCCACTATTTCGCGGATGCCGTTCACTGCAACTGCAGCGAACGGTTTATCTGTAGCAATTAATACTTTCTTAGCCATGATTTGATTATTTTTTATGTTTAGCTTCAAATTCCTGCATAGCAGCAATCAAAGCTTTTACATCGTCCATTGTACATGCATTATATGTTGAAGCGCGGAATCCTCCTACCAAACGGTGACCCTTCACTCCAACAATATTCTTAGATTTGCAGAAATCCAAGAATTCTTTTTCCAGTTCTTCATATCCTTCTGCCAACAAGAACGGGATGTTCATACGAGAACGAGAACCTTCTTCAACAACTGCGCGGAATACAGTGTTACGTTCAAATTCAGCATATAGAGCATTACATCTTTCGATAGCCATTCTTTCCATTGCTTCAACGCCACCCATTGATTTAATCCATTTCAAAGTCTGGCCAACAGCAAAGATATTGATACATGGAGGAGTATTGAACATAGAACCATTTTCTACGTGAGTTGAATATTTCAACATTGTAGGGATTTTACGGTCAGCAACCACTTTATCCAAGAAATCATTACGAATGATTACAAAAGTAGCACCAGCAGGTCCGAGGTTCTTCTGGCAACCACCATAAATCATTGCATATTTTTTAACATCAATAGGACGGCTGCAAATATCTGAAGACATATCAGCTATCACTGGCACAGGGCTATCCAAGTCCTCAAAAATTTCAGTACCGCGGATAGTATTGTTAGAAGTAATATGCAAATAATCAACATCTGCCGGGATAGAGAACCCTTTCGGATAATATGTAAAATTACGATCTTCAGAAGATGCGATAACCTCTACTTCGCCAAACAACTTAGCTTCAGCGATAGCTTTTTTAGACCACACACCAGTATTAACGTAAGCAGCTTTTTTGCCTAAGAAGTTAAACGGAATCATACAGAACTGCATGCTGGCACCACCTCCCAAGAAAATAACAGAATAGTTATCCGGAATATTCAAAACTTCTTTGAATAATGCAACTGTCTCATCATATACAGCTTGAAAATCTGCTGAACGGTGAGATACTTCTAGAATTGACTGACCACAGCTACCCAATTCCATTACAGCTTTTGCAGTATTTTCCAGAGTCATATCCGGCAATTTGCAAGGTCCTGCATTAAAAATATGCTTTCTCATATCTATAATAATTAAAGGTTATAATTTATTTGGTCTCTTTTTTTTCTAACGTTACAAAGATGCACATTAAACTTGAATTAATACCATTTCAAAAGGAAAATCTTCCCATCTAATTACAATTTAAAACAATATTAACGTTTGCAGTTACAAAATCATTACCACAGAATGAAGACTTCATTCTGTGGTAGATAATTCATTAAAAGAATGGAGCTTTTACAATCTTCGCTTTCAAAGCTTTATTTCTCACCCGAATAAAAATTTCAGTATCCAATTTATGGAATCCACTCTTCACATAGCCTGTACCTATAGATTTTCCAGTCAAAGGAGATACCGTACCGGAGCAAACAACACCTATTTCGTTGCCATCAGCATCTTCAATCACATATCCCTGACGAGCAATACCACGATCTAGAATTTGGAATGGTTTCATATAACGGGTCGGTTTGTCAGCCTTCAATTTTTCATGATACTCACGCATGATAAAATCGTTACCGGGAACAAATTTTGTAATCCAACCTAAGCCGGCTTCAATCGGCGAATGGTCGTCATCAATCTCATGTCCATACAAGCAGAAACCAGCTTCCAAACGCAGTGTATCACGAGCACCTAAACCTATAGGAAGCACTCCAAATTCTTTACCTGCTTCAAATACTGCATTCCACAACTTTTCTGCATCAGCATTATACGCATATACTTCACAACCTCCAGAGCCAGTATATCCAGTTGTAGAAAAGATTACTTTATCAATTCCTGCAAATGGAATCTCTTTGAATGTATAATATTCCATATCCACAACATTGGCATCTGTCAACTTTTGCATGGCCTTTAATGCCAAAGGTCCTTGAATAGCCAATTGACAAATAGCATCAGAGGAATTCTCCATATCAACACCAGGCTTCATGCCTAATTCCTCTCCGTGTTTAACGACCCAAGCCCAATCCTTATCAATATTAGCAGCATTCACCACTAAAAGATATTTTTCTTCATTGAATCGATACACCAACAAATCATCAACAATACCGCCTTTATCATTTGTAAAGCAACTGTACTGTACTTTTCCATCAGTTAAAGCAGCCACGTCATTAGTCGTCAATTTCTGTACTAATTCGAATGCTTTCGGACCTTTAATCCAAAATTCGCCCATGTGCGATACATCAAACACACCCATTTTAGAACGAACATTATTATGCTCTTCTTTAATACCTGTACTATATTCTATCGGCATATTATAGCCTGCAAATGGCGCCATGCGTGCACCTAACGCTTCATGTAAATGGGTAAAAGGAGTTGTTTTCATATTTTATATAGTTAAATTATTTTGGTTCATTCGAATATATCAAATCCATTCAACAAACAAATAACAATCGTTCGCATCAAAATACCTCACAAAGATATAATTTATATCCATTCCTTCATTTCTTTTCCATGTTTAAATTTCCTATCGAAACAACTTTATTTAGAAACATATCTAATAAACCAAACGACTTGTTATATACTCGATACCAGTACATACAAAATATAGAAAATATTAAGATGATAATTTTAGATATCTTAATTGATAATACGAAAAGGATTATAACAAAAAAAAGAGGCCTAAAGCCTCTTTTTAATTATTTATCAATATTGTTTAGTCGCCCAATGTAGCTACCATAACAGCCTTGATTGTATGCATACGGTTTTCTGCCTCATCAAAAACAATAGAGTTCTTAGATTCGAAAACTTCTTCAGTAACTTCAATACCATCCAAACCGAATTGTTTATGAACATCGCGACCAACTTGAGTTTCCAAGTTATGGTATGCAGGCAAACAGTGCATAAATTTACAATTTTTGTTTCCTGTCAACTCCATAGTTTTTGCATTCACCTGATATGGTTTCAACAAATTGATGCGTTCTGCCCAAACTTCAGCAGGTTCACCCATAGATACCCATACGTCAGTATACAAGAAATCACAACCTTTAACGCCTGCAGCAACATCATCAGTAACAGTAACAGTTGCACCGGTTTCTTTAGCTATAGCTTGACAAGTTGCAACCAATTCTGCATCCGGCTGCAATGCTTTCGGAGCAACGATACGAACATCCATACCCATTTTGGCGCCACCAACCATCAAAGAGTTACCCATGTTAAAGCGAGCATCTCCAAGATATGCGAAAGTTACTTTATTCAACGGTTTATCAACATGCTCTGACATTGTCAAGAAGTCTGCCAAAATCTGAGTCGGATGGAATTCGTTAGTCAAACCATTCCAAACAGGAACACCAGCATATTTTGCCAATTCCTCAACAGTAGCCTGATCAAATCCGCGATATTCGATACCATCATACATACGACCCAATACACGAGCAGTATCAGCCATTGATTCTTTTACACCAATCTGAGAACCTGTCGGTCCAAGATAAGTCGCATGAGCACCTTGATCATAAGCAGCCACTTCAAATGCACAACGAGTACGAGTAGAAGTTTTCTCAAAAATCAAAGCAATATTTTTACCTTTTAGGCGAGGTTGTTCTGTTCCTGCATATTTTGCTTTTTTCAAATCTGCTGCCAGATTCAACAAATACTTAATTTCTTCCGGAGTATAATCCAGTAATTTCAGAAAATTTCTGTTTCTTAAATTGAAAGCCATAATTCTTTATTTTAAATAGTTGCTATATCTATTCTTATTTATAAGCTCTGCAAAGATAATGTTTTATTTCAACACATTATTCGTAATGCATAGTGATTTTTGAACCATAACGACGATCTTCCAACTTGGTAGACTCGGTTATAACAGCTTTATCGCCACCTTTCTCAACAAACGCAAGACAAGCACGGATTTTAGGAGCCATACTACCTTCCGCAAATATTCCTTCTTCCA
>CAKVCR010000211.1 GCA_934725835.1 uncultured Odoribacter sp. | reverse complement strand
AGTTGTCGCCCCATCTTCATTCGTTGCAAGTTTCCAATTATATCCATCTTCTGAAAATTCTATTTTTATTGATGACAGCAAATAATTCTGATCGCCTTTATCATTTCGTGGATACTGAACAACCTTAAATCCATGAACCCTCTGCAATTTCTTCATATCAAACAAAACTTCAACAACCGAAACTCCCAAAGTCGGACTAGGTTCAAAATAAATATTAGGGTCATCATTAAGCAACCAACCCGCACCATTTGCCACATATCCATTAACAACGGTATCAGAACATGTTATTTCCCAATCAGCAATATCCAATGGAGTTATAGAGGGCATATTATCTAAATTGGAAGTGTTTAATTCAGTAATAGAAAAATCAGGCTTTATCTTTCCTAATTTTTTATATAATTGAATAACATCCATTCCATATTTATTATCCAATCCAAAATAATGCATATTGTAACGCTCTACAGAAAAATCTGTGCGAATATCTTTCAAAAATTGCAATGTCACTAAACTTATGTATGGTTCAGTCACACTTGCATGAGATTTCGCATATTTACCATCCATATATCGATTTTTCCCAAGAATCACCTTTTTCAGATTAGGCAAATACATTAAATCCTGAAATGTTGGAAAATTGTAATCTAACTCCAAGGATTCTATTTGATCTATATACTTTTCCCAATTCTCTCCATATTTTTTTATCATCTGTCGAGAAAAAGCTGTAGACCAAATTCTCTCATTCAAATCCAACACCTCATCTTTGAAAGTAATTTCATCCATACACCCTGCAAGGAAACCTCGTCTTGATATTGTTAAAGGATAGTTGAAATCTATCGCAAGATTAGCATCTTCAGGCAATAAAAACATGTAATCACGACAAATTCGCGAAGACTGTATCGAAAGATAATCATTCATATGTCCTTTTATATCCCACTTATGTACCTGACCTTGAGTATCATTATAAGTTAGCACAAGATCCTTCAAATTTTCATTATCTTCGTCAATACAAACCACCAATTTATCTTCTAACCTATAAAAATTAACGACACCACGAGTAAAAGAACGCAGATCTTCATGTTCTTCAGAATATGGACGCCCATACTTCTCTTCTACCAACGACTCCGTGCCATCCTCTGTCATACTACTAACCTTCACAGAATAAACAAGATCTTTCAAATTCTCTATAAAAATAGTATCCATTAAATCCGCAGCATCCTTACCATTACGTTCAATATAACGTACTGACGGTTCCTTATCTCCCTCTGCCTGCCACGAAACTTTTACTTTTTTTATTGCTGCATCAAGATTGTTTTTCCAACTAACTCGCAATCTCTTCCAGCCAGGCATAACTTCAACGTCTGAACATTTACCAGTATAACGGAACATACCATCACCTGCATATTTGCCATAGGTATCCTCGAGATCTTCACAGCCTACTGTCAAAAATATCACGAATAACCATACTAAGTTATATAATTTATTTCTCATAACTTTCATATATTTTCAGATTCAATCAGCATTCACAAATACTTCTAATTCATCAAATGTTACATATTCGAATGGATTCTCCTCCTGCCCTCCAGATCGAAAACCATCATAAGTATCTTCAACAACAAGTATTAAATAACGATATCCTGAACCGGTATAATTACATAACAGACTCAAACATATCGGTTCTGCAGCATCAAACACCGCATCTGTAACCTTGTGATAATCTATCATAGATTTACTATAGCGGCAATCGGTAGACGAACACCATGACTCATAATAACCAGTGATAAAATTCGGGTCATCTTCAAATCTGCATAAAATTGCACAAGAAGCTAAATCAACCTTTTGAGGATCGGGGTCGTTCGTACCATAAATTTTCACTTTACATGGCAATCTAGAAGAATAATAACCACTCCACACTTCACTCGCTAATGGATGAGCAGAGACTTGATACGGATAATTAGCGTTAAATTTTAAAAATGCATAAAGATTAACCGATGCAGGTATTTTTTCTGTACGAAAATCCAAAATAAATCGTTCTCCAAAAGCCTGAGGGCCTGCAACAAACGTTGAATAATTATAGAAATCACCGGCCATTACATGTTTACGACGATCTTCTCCCTTCTTTTTACCATCAAAAAGATATTTTTTACTAAATCCATACGTTTCATTCTCTAAAACATTACCAGTAAAATCAAAATCGAAATTATCAGGAGACAATTGAGCCATCACTAAACGAGGAATTTTTTCGTACACTTGTTGTTTAACACGGTGACCTTCAAAATCATCTGTACGTACAACAACATCTACACTAGACATTTCTTGCTGCATTTCAAAATTTAATGTATCTCCTCCCCGCGCAATAGAGTAGCTGCCCATTAATATTGAATCCGGTTCATTAGTCATAGGATTAGTACCTACGTAAAAAATATGAATCATTCCGTTTACAATTTTAGGAGATTGGTAAGCAACACTAAATCCACCCCAGAATGGCATTACTGTCAAGTTATCAAAAAGTGCTACAGTTGCCGCAGCTTCTGTACTAAACGTCTTTTCTATAGACACAGATTCCTCCATTCTGTTGTTAAAAAACGATATTTGTACCGGAACTTCACTCCGAGCTTCGGTAAATCCAGTTAATAACAACGTATCGTTCAAATAAGACCCATCCTTAAACAATTCAGCTCCATATGCATTTAAATACCGCACACGCACTCCAAAAATATCGGCATTATCAGGTAATTGATATCGCATTACAGCCCCCCCAGGCACCGCATCAAAACTAAGCGAAACAAATTCTACCGGAACATCAAAAACAGCATCCTTATCATTATTACATGCAAATAATGTAAAAAGGATTATAATTAAAAATAAGTTATTTCGTATCATAAGTTCACATTCTAAAATTACCATCCTAAATTTTGTACACAACCAGAAGTAATGACTTCTTCACTTCTAATTGGCCAAAAATAATCACGTGGAGCAACAAAAGTATTACCAGAATAAACAACTATCGGACCTTTACCATTATTATAAAAAGATTCTGCTCGATTACCCGCAACATTCCATCCATATAACTTTTCATTCAATTCAGTATTAGCTGTTTTCCAACGGCGTAAATTCCAAAAACGCATTCCTTCAAATGCAAATTCTATATTCCACTCCTGCTGAATAATCTCTCGCAAGCCCTTCTGTTCGTTCACCTTATTTTTATCCTTAGCATTTTTCCACGCTTCTTCCACATCCGGGATACCCGCTCTTCTTCGAACAACATTCAAATTTTCATACACTTTTGAAATATTATTTCCATATTCATTCCACGCCTCTGCTGCAATCAAATACATTTCAGCCAATCGAAACACAGGATAAGGGGCTGGTCCCATCGCATTTAAACCTGTAGAATATTGAAACAATTCAACTTTAGAACAACTCCATTTTTTCACCCAATAACCGGATATATTTTGAGGCATTGTAGGATTAAAAATTTTCGTCTTCAATCCGAAATTCTCACCTTGATAAGCAGTAACCTCGTATAGACTTGAAGTTGTGCGTCCTAAACGCCAATAAGTTCTATCGGCTGCTATTGCAGCATAAAATCTAGGTTCGCGATGTCTATGTAAATGTGGTATTGATTTTCCCAACATAACAACTTCTGCATATTTAGGGTCTGTCTCTTCACTCAAATTATAAGGATTTCCTCTTCCCACCCAATTTTGATCTTGATAGATTGGCAGACCATTTTCTGTATAAAACATTTCAACCATTTTCATACTAGGACTTAAACAAGTACCCGGCAATAACTTACGAGGATCAGTATTCACATTAGGCAGATAATATCTGTACGGCATAGCAAAAGAATATGGCATTGTCTTTATCATTAACAAAGCTTCATCACTTGCATAATTAAATGTCTGAACTGATGCTTCAATATTCAACATATCAGTCTGTAGTTGTGTTATTGCAGTTTGATTATCTACTAATTTCTTGCCACTTTCTTTACATAATTGAATAACATCTTCAGCGGCCTTAGCTGCCCGCAACCATTTTTCTTTATCCTCAACTACATTAAAAAGATTTTTCCCTTTTTTATTTACAAAATTCACATAGTCCGCATTTCCATTAAAAAGAGGAGATGCTTGATAGAGTAAAGCTCTTGCTTTCAAAGCAAGAACTGCTTCTTTATTAAAATAGCAACGTCTTTCTGTGTTTTTATCATTAAAAACAGGTAATACTTCTGCAGCTTCATCGCACAAGCGAACAATTGCATTAAAGCAACTATCCACATGACTACGAGGAACTTTCATATCACTAACCGATACATTCCTATCAATATTTTTAGGAACTAGAATAATCGGACCGTAATGACGTACCAATTCAAAGTAATAATAAGCTTTAACAGCTTTTACTTCTGCTTTCCATTCACATTTTTCATATTCCTCCATGTTATATACTTTATCTATCTTATCAATAAAAATATTACATAAAGAAATTGCTGTATAAAAGTCATATCTTCCCGGATTGCCTTCGACACTTCCTTTTTTCAACCATATATCACCATAAGGACTAATCACATTCTGAAGGCCAGAACCAATAGCAAGACCGTCCAACGTTCCTTGGTTGCGTATATAATCATCTGCCACCACTTCATCCGCACCTGTAAAAGCAACATTGCCATTAAATGAAAACGGTTCTTCCAAAAACACATAACAACTCCTAAGCCAATTCGCCGCTTCATCGCGCGTCTCAAAATCAGTATCTATTGTTGTTATATCTTCTTCAGGAACCACATCCAACCAATTACTGCAAGCAGTAAGTAAGAAGAATAATATCACAAAAACAAAATATTTCATATCAAACGATTTTTAATTAGAAACTAACATTTAAACCAATCGCATAAGTTTTCTGTATCGGATAATTAAAACCATGTTCTCCTAATTCGACATCCCACAATTTAAAATTTGTTATAATAAAAGGATTGTTCGCACGGACAAAAAACTTTACATTTTGTAAACTTAACTTGTTACAAAGAGCAGATGGCAGATTATAAGCCAATTCCAAAGAAGTACAACGCAAGAAACTACACTCTCTCATAAAGTAAGTTGATTTTCGTACTTCTGTATTGTTTGCGTTATACCAATCCTCTTGGGGATTTGTAACTACAATATTTTGAGTGGACAAACGAGGCCAAAAAGGACGATTATCCATTGAAG
>CAKVCR010000210.1 GCA_934725835.1 uncultured Odoribacter sp. | reverse complement strand
TTGAAATCATGCATATCGTTATACAACAGCAAAAGCTCTTCCCAAATCAGATAATTGTTACGGTCATGCTCCAATATATATTCCAATTCATTTTTCGCCTCTTCCAATTTTCCATCCTTTTTCAAAAGGTCGGAATACAGAGCTCTCACTCCCAAGTCATCCTTATATTTTTCAAGCAGAAGTGCAATGTACGAATCCACTTGAGCATCTGTCACAGCAACCGAATCAGGAGCCAGAATCAATTTTAAAATATACTGGATTTTATAACTATTATCTATTTTATCACTTAACAGTGCACTCCTTACATGTTTTTCTGCTTCCTCTATCAATTTTTTACTTCGATAATAGTCGGCCAAATAAAAATGTACAAAACCATTATCCGGCTCAGCCTTTAACAGACGGTCTAAAATCTGCAATCCTTTTTTATCCTGATTATAATTAAAATAAAGTTCAGCCAACAGACTCAGGTATTCGCTTCGATCAGGAAACTTACGTATCAGTTTCACTAATTCCGCAGATGCTTTTTTAACGTCATCCAATTTTGTATACAGTTTTATTTTCTCAATGGAAACCGGTTCGGTTATACCAAATTGTTTCTCATACTGATTAAAAACATCTATTGCCTTCTGCCATTTTTCCACAGAAACAAAAAGACTGGCTTCTAAAAGATAGAAATCGTCTTTATCAGGATATTTACTGATAATTTCAGAATACACCTGACATGCTTCCTCAATCATTGATTTATCTTGCAGTATATTTGCCAGTAATATTTTATACCACATATTACCGGGATTTCCGGCTACGGCTTCACGCGCAAACTTCAAGCCGCCATTCAAGTCATTGCCTATGGTCAACAATCCTGCAATTTCATATTTTACTGCCGCACTGCCGGGCAATATCTTCAGACAATTGTCAAACCATTTTAAAGCATCCTGAAAATTACCGATAATCTTATTTCTCACTCCTTCCATATAGGAGTAATCGAATTCTAATTGCCGGGCTTCACTCAACGCTTGTTCAGTCACCGGATTTTTCTTTTTCCGGTCTGCAAAACCTGCTGTACAGATAAAAACAGCCAACAATATTAAAATCCATTTTTTCATATACAGACAATTTAAAAGCCAATTTATTTTTTTCCTGTATGTCCGAATCCTCCGGATCCCCTCTCCGATTCATCCAACGTCTCCACTTCAACCCATTCAGCTTGTTCCACCCGATTAATCACCATCTGGCAAATTCGCTCACCATCTTCAATCTGAATCACATTATTTGATAGATTCACGACAATCACACCTATTTCACCACGGTAATCGGCATCTATAGTCCCCGGGCTGTTCAACACACCCAAACCTTCATTCAATGCCAATCCGCTTCTGGGACGTATCTGAGCCTCATATCCGACAGGCAATTCAATATATAGTCCTGTCGGTATCAGTATACGCTCCAACGGTTTTAAAACTACAGTCTGCTCTAAATTCGCACGGATATCCATACCTGCCGAAGCTTTTGTTTTATATTCAGGCAGCGCATGAGTTGAACGGTTTACTATTTTCACTTTCATAAATTACTTCTTTTATATAGTATACAATATAAGTTTCCAAACTTACTACTTTTTCTTTATCCTGCGAAGGATAATCAGCAGAAAGTTTTTCAATATTCAATAATCAATATATATAATCTCATTTTTAATTTTAAAAATTATGATTGTTATTATTGGCTGTTAGTTCTCTTGATAAATATTGATAGAAAAAGTTGCTTTTCATCTTATTAGTATTGTCACCGATGCTTATTAACAATGTAGTTGAATTGTAATTATTTGAAAATAAGATGAGAATGGACGTTATTAACAGTTGTCAGTAATCTTCGCACTGAAAAAATAGATATTAAATTCAACTGTTAAATCTGTTAGTAAACGGTCAGAATAAAACCGAATAAAATCGATATTATTTTTTGGTCGTTTTCAAAAAAAATAGAAAGGATTCTATTCTTCAATAATCCAAATAAAGTTTTCATTTTCTATTAATAGTTTTCAACACGCTATTCGCAACTTATTAACAACAAACTTACAGTTGAGTTATAATAAAAATAAAAAAACGATGGACACACATCACAATGTCCATCGTTCACTTTATAGTATATTTTCTGCTCTAACTCTATACCAATTGATTGGTGGTTGTATCCGGGAATACAAGTGTGGGTTTATGCTGTTTTGCTTCTTCAAAATCCATTGAGGCATACGAAATAATGATTACAACGTCCCCTACTGCACATTTTCTGGCAGCCGGTCCGTTCAGACATACTACGCCTGAACCTCTTTCTCCTTTGATTACATATGTTTCCAACCGTTCGCCGTTATTTACATTAACGATTTGTACTTTTTCGTTTTCAATAATATTGGCGGCTTCCATCAAGGCTATATCGATAGTAATACTTCCTACATATTGCAGATTGGCTTCTGTAACGGTAACCTTGTGAATTTTTGATTTTACAACCTCTATATTCATTTCGCTTAAAAAACAATATTATCAATAAGTCTGATTTTACCGGCATAAACAGCCACGCAAGCCACTTTTCTACCGGGTTCATTCCAGTCTTTTGTGATTTGCAGTGTTTCTTCATCAACGATTTCAACGTATTCTGTTTCGAGGAAAGGATTGCTGTTAATTTCATCTGCAATCCATTTTTTCATCTCTTCCACACTTTTTTCTGCAACCAATGAAGTTGCTTTTTTCAGTGTTGCATAGATATGCGGAGCGTTCTTTTTGTGTTCTTCATCCAAAAGAGTGTTACGTGAACTGCGGGCTAATCCGCTTTCTTCACGGATAATCGGACAAGCTACAATTTCAACGGCATACTTCAACTGTTTCACCATACTGCGAATAATGGCTATCTGTTGAAAATCCTTCATTCCAAAAAAAGCTTTATCCGGACGTACAATGTCAAATAATCGGCTTACCACCTGTCCTACTCCATTAAAGTGACCCGGACGTTTGGCACCTTCCATAACGCTTTCGATATAGCCGAAGTCAAATTTGCGAGTATCCGGTTCCGGATATATTTCCACTACTGAAGGAGCAAATACAATATCACATCCTACTGTTTCCAATAGCTTCACATCTTTGTCTAAAGTACGCGGATACCTTCTTAAATCTTCCGGATCATTGAATTGAGTAGGATTTACGAATATGCTGACCACCGTAACGTCACTATTCTTCTTAGATTCCTTAACTAGGGACAAGTGTCCTTCGTGCAAAGCCCCCATGGTAGGGACAAATCCGATTACCTTGCCTTCATTTTTCAGGCCACTAATCAGACTAATCAGTTCATTTTTAGTGTTTAAAACTTGCATGACATTTTAATGAAATACGGGGTGCAAATGTATGACTTATAATTGAGAATAAAAATAACTTTTCTGTTTTTATTTGTACAATGTATGTATTGCCGGATGGACAGACATCAGAGCATCAATAAGTTCGGTGCGGCTGACACCCTCGCGCATAACAATAAAAATCGTATCGTCTCCGGCAATGGTACCTAATATTTCGAAATAGTTTTCGCTGTCTATCAATACAGTAACGGCATTGGCATATCCGGGTAATGTTTTGATGACTGCTATATTTCCGGAAAAATCGATGCTTAGAATAGTATCCGTAATGATAGCCGACACTTTTTCTTCGCGTTGTTCGTTTTGGATGCTTTCCGGAATGACATAAATATATCCCTTCTCCTTGTGCGGTATTTTTGCTACCTTCATGAATTTCAAGTCACGGGACAAAGTGCTTTGTGTTGCTTCGACATCCATCTCCTTCAGTCGGAAAAGCAGTTCTTCCTGCGATGAAATCAGTTCGGATTCTATTAATTTACGGATAGTCAGCAGTCGTTTTGTCTTGTTTCTCATATATTTCCATTAAAAGTCAATTCTTCTGCAAAAATAAAAATTTCTTCTTTAATTAATGCAATTCCATGCAATATTTGGCGTTTATAGTTGTTCTTCTCTTTTTCATATTAAATCTATATCAAATCTAAATAACAACCTTGATAATAACTATAATAACCTTGTATATCCATTATATAAACCCTATCTATATAGGCTTTTGATAGCGTTTTAATAAGCTTTTGATAAGCTTTTACATAGATTAGATATAGATTTGATATAGATAAAAGTTATTTTTTATCCTATTTTCTGAAATTTAGAAGGAGCAGAGTAAAAATAATATTGTCAAGCATGTTGCGTAGAAGTTTGAGCGCCCGTGTATATTGGGTTTTGACGGTGTTGATTGAAATATGCATCATTTCGGCTACTTCTTTGTATTGGAGATTGTCTAAAACGATTGCTATAAATACAAGACGGCATTTCTCAGGAAGGCGGTCAAGGGCATCTTTGAGTTGTTGATGGCGTAATTCTTGTTCTTCTCCAAGAAAAAAATCGGTTTCTTCGCTTAGTTCGGAATAATTGTCTGTGGGTTCCAGCAATACTATCCGGTTGTGTTGGCGAGCATATTCCATACAGGATTTGTGGACTGCTCCGAAAAAATAGGAGCACAACGAACCCGAGAAGCTGGTGCCCTGTTTTTTGTCCCAGAATGAGGTGTATATTTCTTGTACAATATCCTCGGCATCGTCAAATGAAGGGAGATATTTTAATGCATAGATACAAAGAGGCTTATAGTATAGCTTAAATAATAAAAACATACAATGCGGATTGCGTTGTTGCAACAATTCTATGATTCTTTTTTCCTCTTGCATGCGATATTATTTTTGGACAAAAGTAGGCATTTATTTCTCCTTATTGGTTAATAAATGTTAATACTGTATTTTTTCTTCGTTTTCTTTTCACCTCTATGTGTTAAAAGCCCGATAACTTAAAAAATGAAATAAATTTTATGGATGACAAAATAAGGATATGGATAGCGGATTACTTGGCCGGGAAAATTAGTCGGGAGGATTTTACGCATTTGAAAAAATGGATTGAAAGTTCTCCGGAAAACCGACGGGAGTTTGAAGCTCAAGAGCGTCTGGTGCGTTCATATCGTGTAGACCGATACCTGAATAATTGGGATGAAGAGCAGAGTTGGAGACGGATGGAGAATCAGTTTGTATCGAAAAAAGGACGGAATCAGGTCTACAGATTATGGAATAGATGGACTGCTGTTGCTGCTTGTATATCGTTGGTTGTTGGAATTGCAGTTTTCTATATTAA
>CAKVCR010000209.1 GCA_934725835.1 uncultured Odoribacter sp. | reverse complement strand
ATCTTGAACCTTACGCTGTTTCCAAGGGTCAGTAAAGCCGGGGAAACGAATTTCGGGAACATTGCAGCCTTTTTTAGGAAGCATCTTTGACAGATACGCTTTTTTAAGCTTTTTCAATTCTTCAATTTTCTTTTGTTGAAGTTCAATTAGCTTGTCCTGCGTCTGCAAAATCTCGGCAATTTTCTTTTGCTCTGGCAGAGGGGGATATGGTAACGGCATTGCAGACATAGTATCACTTGTAACATTCATACGATCATTTCTTGCGCCATAATTTGCAATACTATTCATATAGCGATGCCAATTTGCGGAAGAAAAGAAGTACGAAAGGTATTCGGTATAATCCGTAGAACAATCGATATATTTATAAACGGTGTAAAGCGGCGACATTATTCCTTTTTCACACCCATAATACTTATTAAAAGGACCACAGGGCGCACTAACAGATATTCTTGGATTATAAACAAAATAACCGTTCTCAACAATGTAGTAGTTATCCGTGTTTTCTGAATTGGCTATTTGTTTGTCAAAGTAGTCTTTTTGATCGACAATTCCCCGTGTTGCCGAATTTGTCAAAACATTATGTATGGCATTATCCGTGTTTTTACAAGTTTGTTTCCTTAACACTTGTGCAAGCCGTTTTATTTTCCACTCTTCCGGCACAAGCCCGACTTTCGTTCGCTTATATCCATCCGGTACTTCGCCGCGCCGAATCTGTTCAATTCGTTGTTTTATTTGTGGTGTCATTATGTATCACCTCAATTAAGCGTTGATTTGGCGCAGCCAATCTCTAATGTTGAGGCCAACTCGTGCAATGTCATACTCATCAAGAACGCCACTATGCATTATAACATTTCTGGATTTTTCTATGTTGTCAAAAATGGCCCTAACCCAATCTTGAGAATCAACATATGATTCAAACAGCTTCCAATTATCGCTTGATAGCATTATTTTGGGTAAATCACCAAAATCCAAATATGACATCATGGCATCACCTCGATTTACATGCCACTTTACCTTCGCCTCTTCGGCCTTTCTTGATTCTGCACGAGTTCGGATGCTTCCCTGTACGCCTTTGCTCCACCACTCTGTTTTGTAGTGTTCAAACAGTACGGAGTATACAAACTCTCGAGAAGCATTCTCAAAAGCGGTAATAGTGGCAAATACAGTTAACATCGTCTTTGATTGTTCAACATATTTTGAATCAATTTCGTCAAAATGAAGTTTCTTCGCCAATTCTTCTGAAAAAAAGGCTTCTTCTGCTGCATATCTTTTATGACCGGCTTTATCTAAAGCTTCCTCTGCTAACAAACCTCTAAAAGCAAATGAATATAAGTCAGAATGCATATCACCACCTCATTTTAATGGAATGTGTTTTGCCAAACTTGCGAATAAAGCGTCATATACTGCTTGGTCTCTGGTTGCAGGTAAATGAATGTGTATATCGTAGTTCAGATCAAAACTTCTGCTACTTGTTGAAGTGGATAAAGATTCAGGTGTAGGATTTTGCTCGATGTTTCTCTGAATTTGTGCTACATTAGTATTTTGGGATTCTTCAATGTCGACATTCCAGTCGGCATATGAGCACAAATTGGTAAATGTACTTACCATCTGACGTAATGTAGAATCGGATTTTTGACCACCAGTGAGTTGCTTGAACTTGCCTTTTAGTTCATCGGTGCTCATCTCTTGAGATTTCGTATTAAGGGCAAATAAATCTGCATATGCAATTCTGATTTGCTGAGCAATAACACCTTTTGCAACAGACTGATCAAATAGTCTATAGTATAGCTCAGTTGGCGTGCCTGAGTCATCCAGAAAATTTAGTGCTTTCAGGACATTGATAAATTGTATATCAGTCGAACTGGTAAATCCTAAATCCTTCAAAAACTTTACAGTGAATTTTTCAGGTGCCTGCGCGTTCATGATTGTTGCAAAATATTGAGGAATCTTTGTGAAGTTGCCTGTCATATAACTTGTGGGTAATGCCATTTTATCTTTCTCCTTTTATTTGTTATTTATAATCCTAATTCTTCCATGTATTTCTTCATCTGTGCTTGCACTTCGGCAAGCTCTGCTTCGATATTAGCAATGTTTTGTTTTACTTCGTCAATATCTATAATCTCTTCCTCCTCAAAGGTGTCAACGTATCGAGGAATATTAAGGTTATAATCATTTTCTTTTATTTCCCCAAGAGTAGCAACATGGCTGTATTTATCTTCGCCGGTGAAGTTAATATCACTTTTATAATGCTTGTATGTATTAACAATGCGTTCCACATCACATTCGCGCAAAATATTCTGGTTTTTACCCTTTTCAAAATTGCCGTCACCGCTTGCATCAATAAACAGGACCTTATTATTATTGCCTCGGTCCTTGCGGAAGATAAGAATACACGCAGGAATACCAGCACCGTAGAAAAGATTTGCAGGCAAACCGATTACTGCATCAAGAAAATTGAAGTTTTCAATAATAGTCCGACGAATTCTGCCCTCGCTTGCGCCACGGAACAATACACCGTGAGGAAGGATAACCCCCATACGTCCGTTTGTATCGTCCAGACTATGAAGCATGTGCATCACGAATGCATAGTCGCCCTTGGATGTCGGTGGAATACCCCAATCAAAACGGCGGTATGGGTCAAGTTCAGCACTCATTTTGGGCTTTTTGCCCTTGGCATCTGTTTCGGCCTCACCTAAAAAACCGCTGTCCCATTTATCAAGTGAAAACGGAGGATTCGCAACAATGCATTGAAATTTCATAAGCTTATCATCTTCGATATTCCCGGGGTTTGCAAGCGTATCGCCATGCCAGATAACAGCGTCATCCACATTATGCAGGAACATATTCATTCGGCAAAGAGCCCATGTCTGCATATTTTTTTCCTGCCCGTAGATACGTGCTTTGCCACTCGGAATTTGCTTGAATGCTTTTAGCAATAAACCGCCGCTGCCGCAAGTAGCGTCATAAATACGGTCATTTTCCTTCGGCTGCACCAATCGTGCAACAAGTTCAGATACTTTATTCGGCGTATAGAACTCGCCTCCTTTTTTGCCTGCGTCGGACGCAAAGTTGGCAATCATATATTCGTAGGAGTCGCCTATAATATCGTCGCTGTTCAGCTGAGATGGCCGGAGGTCAAGGTCCTTAAAATCTTCCAACAGGTTTTTAAGAATAGCATTTTTCTCTTTTGGTTCTCCGAAATCAACGGTTGAATTAAAATCGATAGCACGAAAAACATTATGAAGTTTTGCGCTGTTATTATTTTCAATGGCAGCAAGAGCAACATTGATTTTTTGACCGATTTCGGCGTCATTGCGATTATTGTAGAGGTAGGTAAAGGTAGAGGTCTCATCCATAACAAATCGCTCTCGACTCATAGCGCGTTCAACTCTGCGCAAATCGCCATCGTATTGCTTTACATATTTTTCTCTGGTTTCCGCATACACGTCGCTCAAGTATTTCACGAACAGCATAGACAAAATGTAATCTTTATAGCGTGAGCTATCGATTTTTCCGCGAAAGCTATCGCAGGCACTCCAGAGAACTTTTTCAATACTTTGCTTTGTAGTCATTTTTAATTACCCCTCTTTACGGAATCGTAGATTTTATTAACTAATAATTTGTTGTATATTTCTTTTTGAGCAGTCAGTTTATGCAGCAGCTCAAGCTCTTTTTCGGAAAGAAGCTGTATTTTTCCAATTAGCTGCTGTTTATTCAGCGGCAAATCTCTAATGGGTAATGCACTGAAAAACTTAGAGCTTATTGTTCCGAAAGCGCCGCTGCCGCTTATGTTTTGCAGGATTTTCTGCCGCGTGGATTCGCGTTTCAATATCCACAATATGTATTCAGGGGAAGCAACCGTCTTATCTACCCGTATAATCGCAAAATGCGACGGAACCAAGTAGTGGCACCAATCTTCATGCGTAATCATAATGGCTGTGTACGGTGCGCTCAACCTTACAAGGATATCGTCCATCTGCGTAAAGTATTCCTGCTTTAGTAAATCAGTCGTTTTAAAGGTTTCCGCATATTGTAAATCAAGATATCCGGCACTTGCCGCGCATTTTAGATTCAACAATTTGTATTCATGTATTTTAGTAGCATTTTCATCGGCTTTTTTTCTTGTGGCTACGATTCCCGTTCGAATCGTAGCAATATTCTCAAGTAGCATATCACACCTCTAAATTTGCACTGGGTATTTTGTGATTTTGATATTATTATAAACCGGTGCGTGACTTTTGTCAAGCTTTTTTGTCACGATAAAAATGTGATTTTAAGACGACCATAGCAAATGGAGAATTGATTTTTCAACTGTCCATTGATAATAAGTGCCAATTTTTTTATCGGTTATTTATATATCAATACCCGATTGACTATCTCCTCTGCGCGGTGACGGATATTGCTTATTCGGCGTACCCATTCCATTTGATCAGTGGCTTTTAGGCGCTCGGTGACATTTTCGTTTTTCGCTATGTCGCATACGAGCTGAGAGAACATTTCATCGGCTTGTCGGTCGATATTGTCTATGTAGGCATTCAGCTCGCCCGAAAGCCACAGACTGCTGAAAAGTATTTTATCGTGCTTTCGGATATAGGCGTAGTGGCGCTGACCGAAGCGACCAAAGGTGGGGTGCTCGGGTGCGGCAACATTCGGCAGGAGATAGTCGCCCTCTTTGCGGTAAGTGCCGTCCATGCGTTCAACTTGATTAAATCTGAAAGCGTAATAATGTCATTTCCTCGCATGCAATTAAGAATTCGTACAGAAAACGGCAAATCGGTAATGTTTTCGTCGATAAAGTCATCGGGATTTAAATTGAATATTTCATAGAGTGGAATATCCATATCTGCGCATTTGCTTGTAATATTCATTTTTTCATCCTCCTTATGCCTTATTCGAATTACAACTAAACAACGTTCGCCAAGGCATCAATTTTAATCATTATACGCCTTTTACTGTCCCAAAAAACGGACACTTTAATGATTGTTTTATCATTCCGCTTCAACGGCAACATGTTTTCCACTGAAAGCGACGCCGTATTTATAGATTGTTTTTACACCTTTTGATTTCAGCTCGGTGTCGTATTTTTTATCGTTAATTTGTTTTAATGCTGTTTTGGCAAGCTCTTGTAATTCTTTCTCACTGCAGTTTTTTTCGGCTTTCAGTTCGATGATAATACCGGGAAGATTATTGACTTTCGGAGAAAGTGCAATATCGTATCTGCCGTCAC
>CAKVCR010000208.1 GCA_934725835.1 uncultured Odoribacter sp. | reverse complement strand
TTTGCTACTCACCAGGGCGTAAAAGGGTTGGAGTATCCTCGGGTAATGGTTGTTTTAGACGATTCTGAGGCGCGAGGTTTTTTGTTTAGTTACGAAAAACTATTTGGGGCCAAAGAAAAAACTCAAATCGATTTACGAAACGAAAAAGAAGGCAAGGATACCAGCATCCAAAGAACTGCTCGGTTGTTTTATGTCGCTTGTACACGAGCAATGGAAAGTTTGGCTGTTGTGGCATATTCCGAAAATCCAGCCTTAGTCCGATCCACAGCGTTAGCTAATGGGTGGTTTACGGAGGAAGAAATCGTGATGTTATAAACTACGTAAATTAGAACAAATCCCGTTTCAATGAAAAGAGGTGGACTTTATGTATATTGATTATCTGAAAAATGATTATTCCAATAAAAAGGAGCAAGAGCGAGAGGAATATATAGCTAGAGATAAAAAGCATTTAGCTGGTCTAATTCAAGAACGAATTACAAATGATATTGAACATATTGTTGATAGATGGTATGAGCTTGATGATATTGGATATATTCCCGAAAACGAAAAATTCCTTTACTTATTAAAGGAAGCAGAGCAATTATACGGCTTTGCATACTACACAGGCACTGTCTCCATTATCGGTATTGCGGCAGAGGAGTATTGTCGATATTTGATTCGAAAATACAACCTTACTGATGTTGATAAACAATACGATAGAATCAACAAACTAGCGGACAATGGTAAACTGACGACCCAAATGAAATCAACTTTTCACCGCATTCGTGCCATAAGAAACGATTGTATGCACTACGATGATAATTTCAAAAATCTTAGTGACACTCAATTAAAAGCATATGCTTTAGAAATGGTACAATTGTACAAAAGTTGTTTGTCGCTTTCTGTAATACCTCTGGATGAAAGCTGTGACAAGGTTTCAGAAGAAATGTTAACATCCAAAGAAATGACTTTTCGGGAGTTTATCTATCGAAATAGAAATATTCAGAGACATGTCACAGGTTTAGATTTACAAATAGATCCTAAAATCAAAAATTTAATTTTCACATCTCAATATTATGTAGCAGAAATAGACATTTCAACAAATGCTTTTAAAGAAATGACACTCTTAGATATGGATCGTGGTGCAATGCCTTTGATGGTGGATTTAACATTACCGCAGGCAGAGATGATACAAAAACTGAAACTTGAGGAAGGTCACATCATAATTGCAACAGTTATGTCAAACATTACGACACTAGGTCAATCAGAAGAATGGCTGTTATTGAATATTAAAGATGTCTATAGAAATATTACCGATTTAACTAAATTGAATGATTTAATCTAAAAAGAACAACACGGGGATAAATTATGGGAAATATATTTGATTTTGGTAGCATTGAGAATAGTGAAAAAGCTATTCGGAAAACATGGTGTGAGTTTAGAGAGAGCTTAGCCAAAGGACAATTTACTTACGAAGAAATAGATCGTGCGAAAGAACAAGTTTTTCTGAAAACATATGATGATCTGTTTCGGCAGCATTCTGGGATTGATCATAAAACAACCACAATTAAAAGTGTAAAAAGTCAAATAATAGGTCGTGGTACAAAATTAAAGGAAGACGAGTCCCTGAGTTATGATCGTTTCTTACCTAAAAAAGAGTATATTAAGGAGGATAACCGATTTAGCCCTCCAGGCATAGAGTGGTTGTACTTGGCACTCGGAAATGAAGACGATATTCACAAGTGCGCCTCAGCTGAATGTAGAGCAAAAACAGGAGACAGATTTGGTTTTTGTCATTTTCAATTTGACTCGCAATACGATGATTGCAAGTTAGTAGATCTTACCATTGCCGATGATATTTCTTATACTGAACTAAATCGTATGCTGGAGGAATATGGGCAAGCGCAGGTAAAAAAGGGCATTAAATTAGCAAAGGTATTGGGATATGTTCCTCGGATGAATATCAATAAAGCTGAGTTTGCAGAATTGTTCACACGGTGGGGTGTATATACTCACACTAAGCTTTTGTCGGAGCAAATTTTCATACCTCTTGATGTAACCGATAATAAAGCTGTTACGTATGCCCCTTTTCAGACAATGGCTCAGTATTATATTTCGTTAGGTTATTCCGGAATTATTTACGGAAGCACAGTATGCTCTGTTGGAAAAAATATTGTGTTGTTTGACAAACAAATGGCTCATCCTACAGGTGCAATAGAAGATTATAGAATATCGTAAATGCCAAACTTGATTTGTTTACATATTCCTGCTATAATATAATCGTTCCCAAGGAACACGACCTTTACATCCACCTTTGTATTCAAACATCAAAGCCAGTTGAACTGTAGGACAGAGCCAAGTATCACTTACTGGAAAAGAATAACGAATTTTTTCTACGACGATTTTTCAGAAAATTGATACCAAACTTTGATACCAAAACAGTACCAAACGGGCTGAGAACACAGATAATACATAGAAAAACGAAGCAAAACGAGAGAAATCTCACGGAAATTAGCCCAAAATAAGGCGAAAAGTAACTGTGGGAAAGAACCTCAAAGCGAGAGGGAATGATTGCATAACTCAACAGGTCTGTTTGACGACCGAATGACGACAAGACTAAAGCACCCTGCGGAACAATGCCCCGCAGGGTGATTTCACATAGCTACGCCATATCCTTGTCCATCATCTCACACATTGCATCCTCCATCTCTGAGTATGCGTGCATATAGTGTGTCGTAATATAAATGCTCTCATGTCTCACTCGGGCGGCAACCACTGGTGCGGACCAACCTTTATTAACCAGATAAGTGATGTGAGAATGCCGAAAGCAGTGAATTGTTATTTGTGGTACCCCGGACTTTTCAATATCGGCTTTGAGCTTGCGATGAAGTGATGTCTTACTTGTCGAAACCAGCGTAGTATCCGGTTTTGAGTCGGGAAGTTTAGAAATATACTCTCTTAATTCATTGAATGCTTTTTGCTGTCTTTGGAGTGGTTACAATCCGTTTGCCGTGCCTTTCGTAAATATTTTTGTTAATACGAATATATCGTATTTCAAAGTCAATATCGGAAACGGTCAATGCCAGCAATTCACTGAGCCTGAGTCCACACCAAAAGAAAACATCGAATGCGATATATTCTGGAATATTAGTCGAGATCTCGTTATAAAATCTCTTGTACTGCTCTACGGTCCAAACGGGACGCTCGGGAGCCTCCTTTACGTCCATTTTAACATGCTTCGCCGGATTAAAATCCATAAGATGCCTTTCTATTGCAAAATTCAGCACAGCGCAAAGTCTGGAGCGGATGGCATGAATATAGAAATCTTTATAAATGTATTTTCCGTCTTTAAAAAACGTCCCTCTCCATTCCTCTATTTTTACCTGTGTAATATCCGCAAGCTTCATCTTGCCGAAGAACGGCAGAATATGAGTATATACCATATTATTTCTGCTGTCTTGAGTTGATAGCTTTGTGGTTACATCCATAGTTGTCTTATACATTTCAAACAGTTCTTCAAAAGGCTTCCATCTCGTCCCTTGACGGACTTATGGATGCGAGGAAACTGATAGTTGTAGCAATAGATACGACGATTGCAACCATAGCGGCGGTCAGACATATTTTTCGTATCTGCATTGTTCCTGTACCTGATCTCCCAGCAAAGTGATTGCTTTTTGGGGACATAAGCTGATGCAGCGGTAACACATCGTACATTGTTTTCCCAGAACTGCTCTAACACCCCCTACGATATAACTACTTCGCGGCTCGATTTTTCGGTTTGGAAAAGGATGAAAAACCTTGCCAGATAACCGAAAACCCTTGTTATACGGGGCTTTTCCGGTTTGTCGTAATTATACCGTAAGGGCATAGCTGTGCCAGCTTGCTGCTGGCCAACGGCGTGCCGCTCAAGCACATTCAGGAGTGGCTGGGGCACAGCGACTTTACCACCACGGCGAACATCTACGCACACTTGGATTACAAGTCCAAGATTACCTCGGCACAGGTGATGGAGACAGGGCTTGTTCTGCCGGAGGGCGGCGACTTCGGAAGTCGTTGGAGGGAGGGCTAAGCCGAAAATCCGGAGAGAAAACAAAAGTCTGCTTTGATCACTTACTCTTAGAAAAAGGCATAAGAAAAAAGCCCATAATCGGCTTGATTACAGGCTTTTTCGGTGGCGGAGAGGATGGGATTCGAACCCATGTGACGTTGCCGTCAAACTGATTTCGAGTCTTTTAGTCAGCGTGTCAACTTCCGGTCGTTTTGTGCCAGTTTCAGGTCGTTTCGTCTGCGCCGAAAGCCGCTTAAAATAAGGCTTTTTCGCCCTTGAAGCCTTGTTACAACTGCATTTTTCAAAGTGGGTTCAAATCGGCATTTTTGCCGATTTTGGAGAGAAATTAGGGGAGACAGGAGAGAAATCACGAGAGAAGGCAATACAAAATTCAATACACCGCAGAAAGGACTTCAAACCGACGAAATCTATTTTTGAGGTGTATCAGATGATGAATCTACCGATTGACTGGGACAGCGTGCCCGACGTGATGAACAAGGATCAGTTTTATAGGCTCTGCCATATCAGCAAATCCACGGCGTTGCATTTGCTCAAAAGCGGCAAGGTGCCCTGCGAGTGGACAGGCAAGAAAACACGATGCTATAAAATCAAAAAAGAGGATGTCAAGGCGTATCTTGAGGAGCGAGCTGTTTATCCTGAACTCTATTCTGCACCACGTGGATGGTACGGCGGTCACTATGTGGCGAAGCTTTCCAAAAAACTGCCCGAGGATGTACTCCAGAAAATGCACGACTATTACGCCAAATTGCTCGGCAAATATAAGGATGTTGTTACCGTGCAGGAGGTTGTCGCTTTGACCGGCTACGCTAAAACCACCGTAAATAATTGGTGCAACCGTGGGCAACTTAAATCGTTCCGCAAAGGACAGCTCTTTTACATACCGAAAATCTTTCTAATCGACTTTTTCTGTTCGCTGACCTTCCGTTCCATCACCCGCAAAAGCCTGTGGCATATCCAAACGCTGAACGATTTTCAAAGGAAGATGAAGCATAGAAAATAAAACTTAATATATTTATGCATCTCCTTTGTGTGATAACTACAAAGGAGATGATTTTAATATAATACTTGCATTCTTTTCGTGAATGAGATATAATGATTTTGCTTGAAGGCGTAATACATTAAATTTGAAACATTGTATCTTAGTGTTTATTCCTGTTTATGAAAGTGAACCCGAGTAAACAAAC
>CAKVCR010000207.1 GCA_934725835.1 uncultured Odoribacter sp. | reverse complement strand
TTGTCTCATATTCGTCCTAAAGGTTCTCCTGTTAAGAATTCTGCATTGACTTCTACCGGTATTGTGCCTTTTATGGAGCGTTATTCAAATTCGACACGTGAAGTGGCTCAAGATGGACGCCGAGGAGCGTTGATGTTAAGTGTGTCGATTAATCATCCTGATTCAGAGAGTTTCATAGATGCAAAAATGACGGAAGGCAAGGTTACCGGAGCCAATGTATCTGTCAAGATTGATGATGAATTCATGAGGGCTGTTGTTGATGGAGATAAATATATGCAAAAATATCCGATTTATTCGGACGATCCCAAATATAAAAAGGAGATAGATGCCAGACAGTTGTGGAATAAGATTGTTCACAACGCATGGAAATCAGCAGAACCCGGAATCTTGTTTTGGGATACAATTATCCGGGAAAGTGTTCCTGACTGTTATGCTGACAAGGGGTATCGTACCGTGTCTACAAATCCTTGTGGAGAAATACCTTTATGTCCTTATGATTCTTGTCGTTTATTAGCCATTAATTTGTATTCTTATGTGGAGAATCCGTTTACAAAGGGTGCGTTTTTTAATTTTCCTTTGTTTAAGAAACACGTGGCTATTGCTCAGCGAATTATGGATGATATCATCGATTTGGAATTGGAGAAGATTGATGCTATTTTAGCAAAAATTCATTCAGATCCGGAAGGTGAAGAGGTGAAAGGTGTGGAAATTCGTTTGTGGGAGAAGATTAAGCAGAAAGCTTGTGAAGGACGTCGAACTGGAGTGGGTATAACTGCAGAAGGTGATATGTTGGCTGCTTTAGGTTTGCGCTACGGTAGTGACGATGCCATTGATTTTGCTGTGGAGATTCAAAAGACCTTGGCCGTAGAGGCTTATCGTGCATCAGTGTTTTTAGCTAAGGAGCGTGGCTGTTTCTCCATTTTTGAAGCGGCTAGGGAAGTTAATAATCCGTTTGTGCAGAGACTGAAAGAAGCCGATCCTGATATGTATGCGGAAATGGTTAAATATGGACGTCGCAATATAGCTTGTCTTACTATTGCACCAACGGGGACTACAAGTTTGATGACGCAGACTACTTCAGGTATTGAACCGGTTTTCCTACCAGTATATAAGAGAAGAAGAAAGGTAAATCCAAATGACAAGAACGTGCGGGTGGATTTTGTAGATGAGTCAGGAGACAGTTATGAAGAATTTGTTGTATTTCACCACAAATTTGCAGAATGGATGATGGCGAATGGATATAATATGACCAAACATTATACTGATGAGGAAATAGACCAATTAGTGTCAGAATCTCCTTATTATAAAGCAACGTCGAATGATATTGATTGGGTGGCTAAAGTACGGATGCAGGGTCAAGTGCAAAAATGGGTGGACCATTCAATTAGTGTGACTGTCAATCTGCCTTCGGATGTTACGGAAGAATTAGTTGGAGAGTTATATATCGAGGCTTGGAGAAGTGGTTGTAAAGGATGTACAGTGTATCGTGACGGTTCTCGTGCAGGAGTCCTTGTTTCTAATAAGGATAAAAAGGAGGTTGCAACTAGAGAGATGCCTGCAAAACGCCCTATAGAGTTGGAGGCTGATGTTGTACGTTTTCAGAATAATAAGGAAAAATGGATTGCTTTCATCGGTTTATACGATGGACGTCCTTATGAGATTTTTACCGGTATCGCAGATGATGAAGAGGGTATTATGTTGCCTAAGGCTGTCACTTCAGGAAAGATTGTAAAACATTATGATGCAGAAGGCAATTCCCGCTATGACTTCCAATTTCAGAATAAACGAGGCTTTAAGACGACAGTGGAGGGATTGTCGTATAAGTTTGACAAAGAGTATTGGAACTATGCGAAATTGATTTCAGGAGTATTACGCCATGGTATGCCGGTTCATCAAGCTGTAGAGTTGGTCGCTTCAATGGAGTTTGATAATGAAAATATTAACACCTGGAAAAATGGTGTAGAGAGAGCTTTGAAGAAATATATTCCGAATGGTACAGAGGCTGCAGGTGAAAAATGTGAGCAATGCGGTTCGCCGGTTGTTTATCAAGAGGGGTGTTTGATCTGTACGAACTGCGGTGCCTCCAAATGCGGATAGTGGAAGTATAAAACAGTATATGGGTAGCAGGCTAAAGGCGGAAATAGTTGTTTATTCTGTCTTTAGCCTGTTTTTGCTGTTTAGCATTCATTTTTATTGTATTTTTGTGTTCTTATTTGATAGCAGATGCAATTACATTACGGAATAGAAAATTTACATATAGATAATCCTGTCGTGACTATTGGTAGTTTCGATGGGGTACACAAGGGGCATGTTCAAGTAATAGCCTCCTTGAAAAGAGTTGCTGAGTATTTACAGGGCGAAACGGTAATAATCAGTTTTGAGCCTCATCCGCGAGAAGTGCTTTATCCATTAGAGAAGAAACCAGGCATATTGACAACGTTGGATGAAAAGGCGGCAATCTTGGAATCTTTAGGTGTGGCACATTTGATAATATTGCCTTTTACTCGAGCTTTGGCAGAATTGACATATTCGGATTTTGTGCGTAATCTGTTGGTGGACAGGATTGGAGTGAAGGGTTTGGTGATGGGCTATGATCACCGTTTTGGAAGAAATAGAGAGGGCACTTTTGATAAATTGAAGGTGCTGTCGGAAAAATATCACTTCTACCTAGAACAAGAAGAAGTGTATGAAGAGCATGACATTAATATTAGTTCGACTAAAATTCGTAATGCTTTGCAGATTGGCGATGTAGTCCGTGTCAATGAATTTTTGGGATATTCATATTCGTTATCCGGAATTGTTGTCCAAGGAGATCAAATCGGTCGTCGGATGGGGTTCCCCACGGCTAATATTGAGTTGAAAGATGAGCGGAAATTATTGCCTGCTGTCGGGGTATACGCTGTGAAGGTTTTTGTTGGAGATAATTCATACCAAGGGATGTTGAATGTTGGAGTAAGACCGACTGTAAGTTGTAGTGGAGTGGTACGGATTGAAGTGCATATCTTTGATTTTAAAGGTAATTTATATGGATGCAATGTGCGAGTTGCTCTGGTTGCCCGTATACGTGGAGAGCGAAAGTTTGATGGGAAAGAAGAACTTGCAGAACAGTTGCACCGTGACAAACAATCAGCTTTGTTGGCATTTAAAAATTGATATTGCTCCTTTCCAAAGGAGGGAGTTGTAGTATATGCCAAGTGAAAGCATCGTCAATAAATGACTCCATGATAAACTATTTCTGCTATAGGGGAGGTGTATCACTTTATTATGACGCACCTCCTTGCTTTTGTATAATCAAGAATTTGGGTATTTGTTTATTCTGATTCTGAATCATCAATATTTATTATGCTTTCTCCATCTTCTGCATTGTAGTCCTTGCCTGCGACGATGAGTACGATTTCGCCCTTTGCGCTTTCCTTTGCATAATAGTTGGCCAGTTCCTGTAATGTGCCACGTTTGAATTCTTCAAATATTTTACTGATTTCTCGGGCAACACATGCATATCTATTGGGGCCCAATACATTGCTCATTTGTTCTAATGTTTTGGAAATACGAAATGGCGATTCGTAAAATATCATAGTCCTGGATTCTTCTTGTAACGAATTCATTTTTTTTTGTCTTCCCTTTTTTTGAGGTAGAAAACCTTCAAAACAAAAACGATCGCAAGGGAATCCTGAGTTTACTAATGCGGGAACAAAAGCAGTAGCCCCAGGAAGACATTCGGTGTCGATTCCATATTTGATACATGTGCGGGTTAGAAGGAATCCTGGGTCTGAAATGCCAGGAGTTCCGGCATCACTGATTAAAGCAATGTTTTCTCCCTTTTGAATTCGCTCGGCAATCCGTTTCACTTGTTGGTGTTCGTTAAATTTGTGATGAGACAACAATGGTGTGGTTATTTCATAGTGCTTTAATAACTTTGCCGACGTGCGAGTGTCTTCTGCAAGAATCAAATCTACTTCTTTTAAAATGCGTAGAGCACGTAATGTAATATCTTCTAAATTGCCTACAGGTGTCGGGATGAGATATAGTTTTGCCATAAAATATAAATTGAGAGTTGAAATTTGAAGATATGTTCTCTAAATTCAACCGATTTAACAGAACAAAGATAATAAATTGCTTGTTGAAACGCTATGATGTGTCTCTGAAATATCTTTTTTGTAATTGTAATTGCTTGATAAATAGAGCATAAATTGTGTGGTACTGTATTTTTAGGGGAAAAAAACTCATTTTTTTTTGGTGGTAAATAAAATTGCCGTATATTTGCATCCGCTAAGCGAAACGATGGTCTGTTCGTCTAGGGGTTAGGACGCAAGATTTTCATTCTTGTAACACGGGTTCGATTCCCGTACAGACTACAGTAGTAATGGTCCGTTCGTCTAGGGGTTAGGACGCAAGATTTTCATTCTTGTAACACGAGTTCGATTCTCGTACGGACTACATATTAAAGAAGTTGAATTTTTATATTTGTAGAAATGGCAAATCATAAATCATCAGAGAAAAGAATAAGACAGACTGCAACTAAAAGAGCAAGTAATCGTTATTATGCAAAAACCACTCGTAATGCTGTGAAGAAATTGCGTATGACAACAGATAAGGCTGTGGCTGTAGAATTGCTTCCGAAAGTTGTTGCTATGTTAGATAAGCTGGCAAAGAAAAATGTCATTCATGATAATAAGGCTGCTAATCTAAAGTCTAAGTTGGCATTGCATGTAAATAAGCTATAAGAGCATTTGCGCTTTAGATATATTAGGAGATGAGCAAAACTCATCTCCTTTCTTTGTTTGTATTTTAAATGTATGTAAAAGAGTTGTAAAATGAATAAGAATGCATCTTATTTGCCAATTTCTTCTTGGGCTGAAGATGAACGACCTAGGGAGCGTTTGATGCAACAGGGAGCAGCTTCATTGTCGTTAAATGAATTGTTTGCTATTCTTTTGCGCTCGGGTGTTGGTGGTGAGTCTGCCTTGGAATTGTCTCGGCGAATCTTGTCTGATAACCATAATGACTTAAATGAATTGGCAAAGAGAAGCGTGCGTGAGTTGGTTAATAAGTATAAAGGTGTTGGTGTGGCCAAAGCCGCTGCTATTGTAGCAGCTATGGAGATTGGTCGTAGACGCAAGGCAGAGGAGGTGAGTAGTTTTCCTGTGATTCGTAGTAGCCAAGATGCATATGAATATATTAATTCGTATGTAAAAGATCTGGATTATGAGAAATTCTGTGTGATTTATTTGGCACAAAGTAATAAAGTAAAAG